>JALYYZ010000112.1 GCA_030945985.1 Chloroflexota bacterium | reverse complement strand
GGAGATACTCGCTCGCCACTTTGGAGCTTCTCATGCAGGCGGGCTTTTGCTCAGGGCACTGGGCATTGACTATACCCCTGTCGAACCGCCAGGCGATCCAAAGTCGGTCAGCCGAGAGACAACGCTTGCTGAGGACCTGCACGATCTGGACAGGCTCAAATCTATGCTCAAGAATTTGGCCGATCATGTGGCCTGGACTTTGCGCTGCGATGGGTTTATGGCTCGGTGCGTTTCTCTCAAGCTGCGCTTGTTGCCCGTGCAGCACACAAGGGTGCCGCAGGGTGGGCCGTTTGGCACTCTCTTGACAAGGAGGCACACGTTGCCGGCAGCCACCGACTCGGTGCAAAGTATATACGAGATTGCCACCCATTTGTTGGACGAAGCAGCTGCCTCTACGGGGCTGGGTCGGGGTGTGGAGAGGGTGAGGCTATTGGGAGTGGGCACCTCTTCGCTGGTGCGGGTAACCGACTTGCGCCGGCAAGGCTTCGTGTTACCTGCTCCCGACCTGGGCGTAGTGCCTGCTGCGTCTCAGCATGAGAATAAACCTCCACGCTGTGAAGAGCGTGGTGAAGAGCGCGACAGTAAGTTGAGCGCCAGTCTCGACAGCATACGCGAGCGGTATGGCTTTGGCTCTATATCACTTGGAAGTGGACGTGGTGAGAAGCAAAACCACGTCTGAAATGGCTTCTCACCCGTAAGCTTAATGTAAGGTTTGTAAGATAGATTGCCTTGCGAGCGTTTTGTAATTAGGGTACAATTCAGGTAAGTCGGGTACTGTCATGGCAGCACTATTCGCTCTTGGAACTCACCAGAAGTACCCTTAAAAGGAGCTCTATGAAAGTACAACGCCGGCAGAGCCGGGTTGCCCAGCCGCAGATATCTATGCCAAACTCCATAGGCGAAGTTGCTGCCAACGTTACTGATGACTCTATCTATCCGGAAGCCCAGCAAGAGCTTCTTCCGGCAGATAGTTCCATAGATAGTCAGGTTACCGGCCAGGACGACAACGGGCGCCATTCAGTCGATCTTTTCACGAACGACAATGCCAATGGGAATGACCATAGCAGTGGAAATGGCAACGGCAACGGCAATGTCAGCGTGAACGGCGGTAGATTGCTCCCTAAGCGTAGGAGGCAGGTAGAACCGGCTGGAACTTCTATCACACCTAGCTCTGCAGTTATGGATGCGCCTCCTGTAGAACGTAACAGCCGGCCGGTGAGCCGAAGCGTTAGCGCAACTGTTGCTACAGCACCTACAACTACCACTATCACAGCCGATGTAAGTCCCTGGAAGCTGTGGTTTACTTATGAGAACATCTTCTGGTTCTCGATTTTGGCTCTGGCTATTGCCACTCGCTTTTGGGACATAGGCAACCGTGGTATACACCACGACGAGAGCCTTCACTCTGTATATTCACGCAACCTGTATGATGGGGCAGGCTACACCCATGACCCTATGATGCATGGGCCGCTGCAGTTCCACCTGATAGCTTTCATGTACTGGCTGTTTGGCACGACTGATGCGACTGTGCGTTTCGCTTCCGCTTTCTGCGGTATTTGGGTCGTCATGTCGCCCTTCTTCCTGCGCCGCCAGATGGGCCGACTGAACGCGTTGATCTGCAGTGTTCTTCTTCTGGTCTCGCCAAGCATACTCTATTTCAGCCGCATGGCGCGTGAAGACTCGATATTCTCCGCGACTGAGATGGTAATGATAGTAGGCCTGTGGCGTTTCCTGTCAACTCGCAGGCCCGCCGATTTCTATATTCTATGCGCCGGTCTATCCTTGATGTACACCATCAAGGAGACCGCATATCTCACAACTGCGATTCTAATCGTCCTATTTGTCGGCCTTTTCGCATTGCAAGCGGGCTATGCTATTGTGGGTACGCTAGGGGCATACCTGGTCGGTATGGGCGGCCTTTATCTCTTTATGAGCAAGGGTATGAAGGACGGCTCTATACCGGCTTTGCCCAATATCCCTGACACAAGCCCTAATTACGATCTGATCAGCGCCTTTGTACGCAACTTATTGGTCCATCCGCTTGTGATTGGCGCGGTGGCTCTCACCCTCATGTTCGCGCTTGCTGTAGTATTTCTTTTCAGAATGCAAGGTAATCGACTGGCCGCAGCTTCGGATGGTGAAGTGCGCATTGCTCCGCGCCGCAGAGTGGTGGCAAGCGAGACTACTGAAGGCACAAGCCTACCTATCCGTAGAATGACTCTGCGCCGGGAGAGTAGACCTCTGTCTGATGATGCTGAGCTATTACCCTCCAATGGAGATATGCCAGCTACAGGGTACGATGGTAATGGGCTCTCCGGCCACTATGCGCCGACTGCCGCCGGATTGCGCGCGGAGCATGCTGCTGAGCTGGTAACTGATGACGCCGCGTCCGAAGTATGGAACCCACGAAGGCTCGATCCTCGTCGTGGCACGCTATTCTCTCGTTACGAGCCGGGCTCCCTGCCCTACATAATAGGCAGCTTGATGTCGCGCCCCTCGGTGTTGTTGATCGGCTTTACGATCGCAGCCACAATATTCACGGTGCTCTATACCGTCTTCTTTACAGATATACCTCGTGGCATTGCCTCCGGCTTGTTTGCTTCCCTGGGTTACTGGATGGCTCAGCAAGGCGTGGCGCGCGGCGGACAGCCGTGGTATTACTACTTCTTGCTAATACCTATCTATGAGCCTATTGCCGTCTTCTTTAGTCTGTCCGCCACAATCTTCTTTAGCTGGCGTGGAGTACGCTGGCTGCTGAGGCGCCGAGCAGAGGCCCGTGAATATCCTGAGGATCTTCCCCACCTGGGCGCCTTTAATACTGATCGCGCGGTGCCATTCGGTAAGTTCAGCACATTCCTGCCACTATTTATTATCTTCTGGCTCTTTTCGGCAGTGGCTATATACAGTTGGGCGGGCGAAAAGATGCCCTGGCTTATGGTTCACATGGTACGTCCTGCCCTCTTCCTCTCCTCTCTCTTTATCGGGGGCCTCGTGGTCTCCATCATCAAGCTGCGCCGCGAGCGCATGGAAGTTGCCGGCTTCAGCCCTGTGCCTCTTCTTGCTGAAAGCAGATCTATATCTGCCGCCTTGCCTGTGAGTGCTCTCCCCGGTACGGATAGGTTTACAGCTGCACCCAAAGCTAATGGACGTAAAGAGAGCATACCCGCTCCTCCACGACGCGCGACAGCGACCAGAGCGGTAGCACAACAGCCTGTGCTCCAAACCCAGGAGCCGCCCTGGGTGCAATGGAATCAGCCAGGGTCGCATTTCCCTGCTGTTTCGTTCCTGTCTCTGTTTACCGTGCTCGCCTTCGCCTGGGGGCTCAAGATGAATGCGCAGACTGCTACGGCTGCGGGTGGTTATAACACAGCTGCGGCAGGGGGCAACTACAGCGATTGGGGTGTCACCTGGGCCTTCCCCGCGCTCATGCTGGCGCTAGTGGTAGCTTATGGTGTGTGGCTCGGTCCCCGCAGGGCATTGCGCTATGTGGGCCTGGCTCTTATATCGATAATGTTCCTCTATCAATTCCGCTCGGCTATCAACCTGAGCTACAATCAGCCGGACGTACCTAAAGAGATGGCTGTCTATGTGCAAACATCGCCTGACGTTACGCGCACTGTTAGCGAGCTGAATGCTTATTCTGCTCTAGCCACAGGTGGCCAAGACGTCAAGGTACAGTATGACAGTTTTGCGTCATGGCCTTTTGAGTGGTATCTACGCGACTATCGCAATAAGAACTTTATTGGAAGCAACAATCCCACTCCTGGTGCGGATACCCCAGTGATGATACTGGAATACGCCAAGCATAACAATGATGCTGCCCTCCGTGACTACGTGGCCCAGCGCTATGCCATGCGATGGTGGTTCCCCGAAGAGTGGTACAAGAACGATCTCATGCCGGGTCTGGACCCCAAGACGGCACCCCTCACCAGCCAGTTCGGATCGATAGCACGCGCGGTGGGTGTGACCGTTGGACAACCTGAATACCAGGCGACACTCTGGAAGTACCTGCTCTTCCGTGACACTCCCAAACCTCTCGGCTCGGAGGATATGATACTCTTCCTCCGCAAAGATATAGCTGCCCAGTGGCACTACATCCAGGATAGTCCGCCGCAGTTCAATGATGTGCAGAGCGTCGTGCCGGACCAGGTGCCCCAGCCTTCACTTTTGACCCACCCGTAACATCCGCGATAGAGTATAGAGCGCTCGGACTATATGCCCCGCTCTATACTCCACGCGCTGCTTTTCAAGTAAAATCTGGACAGGATTAAAGGAGACTATGGACAATCGCCGCATGAGTGCTCGCACCGATATTGGCGGGACCAGTACGATCAGACCGATAAATGCAACTGTTCCTCTGCTAGACAGGGCACTTGAGATTACCCGTGTCAATTGGGAGTTGCTCTTCTTCGTGGGGATCATGCTTCTGGGGATCTTTACGCGCCTCTGGGATCTGGGGCCGCGTGCCCTTCACCATGACGAGTCGATACACGCCTACTTCTCTAATTACTTCCTACACACAGGGAATTACACTACCACGGCGAACTTTGGAGGCGGCTACGATCCGACCTACCACGGCCCCTTCCTCTACCACGTTACCGCCTTGATGTTCTTCTTGTTTGGTACAACGGATGCAACTGCGCGGCTTGGACCTGCCCTCTTCGGCATCGTGCTGATTGGCCTCTGTTGGTTGCTAAGGCCTTTCATCGGCAGATTGGGCGCGGTGCTTTCCGCGCTGCTCATCACCCTCTCTCCTAGCATCACCTATTACTCACGTTCGCTCAGGCATGATATATTCGCGCTGACCGGCACGATGCTCCTATTTGTTTCTATACTCTGGTTCCTCCGGACCCACCAGGCGCGTTGGGTCTATCTGGGCGCGGTGGGTCTGGCAATTGCCTATGCCAGCCATGAGCTTACATATATCATCGCTTTTATCTTCGTGGCCTTCTTACTGATCACCGCGTTTGTCTTTCCGGTTTTCGCTCGCAGGGCCGAGCACCCGACACGCGAGTGGGTGGGTGATGAGGAAGTGAACCCGGTGCGTAGCGCGCTGATCTCCCTCCTTGCGCAACGCTGGACATTGCTGGGTGGTGTGCTGACCTTTGTCGGTATTTACGCTGTGCTCTTCACCAGCATGTTCACCAAGCCCAACCTGATCTTTTCAGGCATAATAGAGGGTTTGAAGTACTG
Source organism: Chloroflexota bacterium (assembly GCA_030945985.1). Lineage (GTDB taxonomy): Bacteria > Chloroflexota > Chloroflexia > QHBQ01 > JADMIH01 > JADMIH01. The sequence goes on along the minus strand of JALYYZ010000112.1, from coordinate 1,842 downwards.
GCTCGGCGAACAGAAGACCCAACGCGGTAACCAGCCTCTCTTCTATTACCTGCTGCTTATGCCTATTTACGAACCGTTGGCCTTCTTTGGCGGTCTGGGCACAGTGGGATATATGGTGATCAGGTGGATTCGAGGAGACAAGGACCGCAAAATAGCCGGTGATGACGTTGATCTGCTGCTACCTGCCGCCAGCGACGAGTATGGTGTGGTCCTCCCGTCCATGTCGGGAATGCGTGGGTTGACCCTCGGTTTCCTCGCCTTCTGGTCCTTTGGCGCTCTGATCGCCTTTTCGCTCGCAGGCGAGCGCCTGCCCTGGCTGAACATGCAAATGGCCCTACCTTTCAGCCTCCTGGTAGCTGCGGGTCTCAGCAAGCTGATATCCGGTACCGATTGGCGCGAGGTGCGCAAGGGTGGCGGCGCCTTCCTGGGTGTGGCCCTGGTCCTATTTATATTCGCTGCCTTCGCCTTCATTGCCAATCTCACAGGCCAGATGCCCAAGGCTGCAGGTGTGACTGCGGATCTACAGAACAACATACGTGGTGTGCTCCTCTTCCTGATAACTACCGGCTTGCTGGTACTCTCCGGGTGGTTGGCCTATAAGATGTTGCCCGGACGTGCTGTTGCTGTGGCTGGTGTAACGTTATCCCTGCTGTTGCTGATATATGGCGTGCGTTCGATGACGTTGGCTAATTACCAGCATGGCGATGTGCCTGTGGAGATGCTTGTCTACACTCAGTCTGCTCCCGATGTGCCCATCGTAGCGTCTATGATACAGAGGTTGTCTCGGGATGAAACCTCCTTCGATGCCGGACGTAATGCTAACGATGTGACAGGTGGACACGGCCTTACGATTGCTATCGACCAGAACGACGCCATAGAGTGGCCACTCGATTGGTATTTCCGCGACATGCGCAGTATTACATACTTTAACCTGCCTCAGTGGGAGCAGAACCAGGCGAATATCGTGGCTCCCAACCAGGCGGTCATAATGTCGAGCGAAGGCACCGAGACTAATCCCAACTTTGCCAAGTTCATAAAGGATAAGGGTTACACAACCCGCAAGTATGTGCTCAACTGGTGGTTCCCCGAGGACGCCTACAAAGTAAACGGCCAGAACGATATTGGACAGGCATGGCGATGGCTCACGGGCAATGGTATGAAGTATCTGCTCTATCGCGACCCCGGCCTGCCCCTCGGCTCGCGTAACTTCTACGTGCATGTACGCTCCGACCTCGCCACCAAGGTAGGTATCGCCAGTGGCCTGGATACAAGCAGCGGCGGCCCTACTACACCGGGCACGCTGACCGACACCGGCAAGATCTCCGGTATGTATGACCTTGCACCTGCCGGAGCAAGCAAGGGAGCGTTCAATCTGCCTCGCGGCATCACAGTTGCGCCTGATGGCAGCTTCTACGTGGTAGACACGGCTAACTACCGCATCCAGAAGTTCGACGCCGCCGGCAAATTCTTACTACAGTTTGGCTCCAAGGGCAATGCCGATGGGCAGTTCAACCCGTTTGCCGATGACGCCCTGGGCACGGGCCCAGGCGGGATAGCAGTCGACAAGTCGGGTAATGTCTACGTAGCCGACACCTGGAACCATCGCATAGAAAAGTTCGACTCCAATGGTAAGTTCCTCGCCAAATGGGGAGAATTTATCAATCTGAGCGATCCGTCGGCCGCTAACGACGGCTCCAGGGACAGCAAGTTCTTCGGCCCTCGCGGCGTGGCTGTTGGCCCGGACGGCAACGTTTATGTAACGGACACAGGAAACAAGCGTGTCGTTGTATTCACTGCTGCCGGCGCCTATGTCCGTCAAATACAGAGCAACGTTACGCCTGA
>JALYYZ010000102.1 GCA_030945985.1 Chloroflexota bacterium | reverse complement strand
CTTTAGGGACGCTGGAAGCTGAATTAGAGCCGCCAGAGCTCCAATGTGATTTGGCTGTGGGGCGTGTGGCTCTACCTCTACCTCTACTTCCGGCCCCCAACCGGCGGCGGTAGATCGGTGCGGGTTTGGGCGAGCACGTAGCGCGTTGTGAAGCCTGAGAGCCTGCTGGTGTAGGGGAAAGTGGCATCGGTGCGGAAGCCTGGGACCGGTAGATCAGTCACTATGTGTTCGGGGTTTGAGTAGTAGAGGCCTCTGTTCCAGTCGAGGCCGGACATCGCGCTGGCGCCCCGCGCCTGGAACCAGTAGCCCGCCAGGAATCGGGCGTTAGTGTGGTCCATCGCGTCGGCCTTTAACGTCACGCTGAAGAGGCTGAGGACAACCAGCGCTGCCAGCGAGTACCCCCATGCGATGCGCCCCCACGAGCATGCCTCTCTCACCGCAAAGAGGATCATGAACGCGCCGAAGCCAAGTACATACCGGTCATAGATAGCACCGCTGGCAGCCACCGTGACCACGGCAATCGCCAATCCAACCATGTAGAAGCCTGCGTCGGGTCTAAAGGCGAGTGGGCGCTTGCCTGCCCAATCGAGCAAGGAGTCGCATGCCTTCGCCAGGAGCAGCGCACCCAGGACGCTGCCGAATATGTAGAGCGCCCGCCACACCTCTGGGCTCCATATGGCCTGCTGGTGGTACTCGAAGAAGTCTATGCCGCCCACGCGCATGATGTTGCCGTCGCCTCCGAAGTTGAACGTCTTCTGTGGCAACTCCACCGCAAGCGAGCCGAGCCTGAAGATGAACGGCTGCTCCGTCTGCCCGATCCATGGCTCGCGTACACCGCTCGCCCATAGCATACCTCCACCAACGATAGCCAACGAGAGCGGTATAAGCCATAGCCTTGTCCGGCGGATCCTTATAGCGGTCCAGGCCGTAAAAGCCGTCGGCACCAGCAAGGCAAGCACTCGCAGAAGCGACACCCGCAACCAGGGCTCCTTCATGAAAAAGGCTGATCGCCAGCCTTCGGCAGAGAGCGCCGCCTGAGTGGGCGGCGTATCCCTTGACCAATATAGCCAGCCGCCAGCGATGAACGCCGGCAGCAGGCCAACGCCAAGCATTTGCCACCACCAACGGGGTTGATTCCAGCGTCTCTCGGTAAGCAGGTTCAGGAAGAGGTACGCCAGGAAGCCAAGCGGTACCAGCACGCCGAATTGCCTGATCAGAAAGGCCCAGCCGGAGAAGACCCCTCCCACCAAGAGCCATGCCGAGGACCCACAGGGTTGTAGGCCACGCACGTAGGCGTAGCAGGCAATGAGGACCAAGGCCAGGAAGGGCACATCGGTCATGAAGCTGTAGCTGAGATGCAGGAAAATCGGGTTTAGCCCTAGGAGCGCTGTACCTAATAGTGCACCTGCCGGCGGTGTTTTGAGGGTGCGGGCTAGCGCGTAAAAGGTGAGCAGGCCCGCCAGCGCCAGGAACAGTGTTGAGTAGGTAAGCACCGTAGTGCTAAATCCGAATAGTCGCGCCCAGCCGGTGCCCCACAGAGTCAACCCTACCAGGCTTGCCTGCGACTGTCCCGGCATGGTGAAAACGCCTGTATTGAGCTGTTGCTGTACCGAGGCGCTATAGATCCAGTCGTCGATTACCGGGTAGTCGTGCGCCGGCGGTAGCAGCACGAGCAGCAGCATCCAGCCGGCCGCAATCAGCAGGAGGTTTCGCAGGTCGGCGCGGTGTGCATCCGGCCCTGATGTTTGCTCGTTCCCGCCGACACCTTTCCCTGGTTTGGGGAGCCATGCCTGCACGGGGGCTATATCTGGCATAGAGATATAGTGCCTCCTCTATTGGGTGGTACCCGCGCCATTATAACATCATCTCACCCAGGGTGTCTTTATACTCGTCCACCCTCTGAAAACTGAGAAAACAGGGAACAATTCACAAACCTGTGGTTTGTGAATTGTTCCCTGTTTTGAGATGTGCTGCTTTCTCAAAGACTTTTTGATCCCGCATTGCAGAACAAGCAATCAAACCCGGCAGGGTTTGATTGCTTGTTCTGCAAGAGAAGGCTATTGTGCATCAATTCTTTGCAAAACGCTCTTTCGGCACGCATTTCTGAATGCGTGGCATGCTCTTTGACTAGTGAGTATCCCAGGGAGCACGATTTCCCCGCATCCGGCCTGGCGCATAGCCGGATGTCGTCGGTTACAAGCTCTTGAACCTCGTTAGCCTCTTTATGTTCCGCATTTTCCTTTTTGTATTGTTGGCGTGCATCGTCGGGACCCCGTTGGAATGCAATCTTCGGTGTTGCCTGTCTCTCCAGGTTGTGATGTGGATGTAAGTGCCAGGCGGAATAGAAGCGGGATGAAACGAGAATCATGTGAGCGTTAGTTCCCACCAACCCTGACAACGTGGTCATTATACCGACTTTGTGGTGTGTATGGACAATGGATCGAGGGTCAGGTTTAGCAGTTAGAACCTGGCGACTAAGTCCTTGATCTTTAGCCGGCCCCATTCAATAGCACGTGAAAGGAAACTACTATGCATCTTCGACGTACCTCTAATTTTTTCCGCTTATTTGGTTTTTGCCTGCTGGTTCTGGCCGCCGGAGGACTCTTTGCGGCGCTTGCTTCGCCTGGCGCTGTGGGGGCAGTACTCCTCCCTGGAGAGAACCCCGCGCAGAACTCAGGTCCACATCCGGCAAGCTATCCCACGGTAACGACAGAACCGCTGCCTGCGGGCGCGCACGTGGATACTCTCTTGACCAACATGAACAAGCCTATCGCCCTGGCGTTTGATCCTGACGGGCGGCTCTTCTACACGGAAAAATCGGGTGACGTGCGCCTCTTTCAGGGCGGCGTATTGCAGTCGACGCCGGTAATCCACTTTGATGCCGACAGCAGCGGAGAACGCGGGCTGCTAGGTATAGCCATCGACCCCAATTTTAGGCAGAATCACTATATATACATCTACTACACTGCGCTCAATGGCCAGCCTGGGGCGGCTACGCGCAACAACGTGGTGCGCTTCATCGAGAACAACGGCGTGGGCAGCAATCCTACAACGATATTCAGCTCGCCACAGACTGCACCTAACCACAACGGCGGCAATATACACTTTGGGCCGGACGGTAAGCTCTACATCTCGATAGGAGAAAACGCCGTACCCGCCAATTCGCAAGACGTGACTGTGCCCAACGGCAAGATGCACCGCATCAACGCCGACGGCTCGATCCCTGGTGATAATCCCGTCTTTACACAGACGGGTGCTCTCCCATCGCTCTACGCCATGGGCCTCAGAAATAGCTTTGACTTTACCTTCGACCCTGTTGTACAGGGCCGCATCTTCGCATCGGAGAATGGGCCGAGCTGTGACGACGAGATGAACCGGATCGTGGGAGGCTACAATTACGGGTGGCGTCCTAACTATGGGTGCGACGACCTCAACCCCGACCCCACCTACAACACCATTCGTCCTCTCTGGTTCCTGGGCACGGGTGGCGCGGGTCCGTGCTGTGAAGCGCCTGTAGGCATCGAGGTCTACAGTGGATCGAGTGTTCCCACCTGGCACAATGATCTCTTTATGTGTACCAACGCCAGCGGCGTGTTACGTCACTTCACCCTGAGCGCAGACCGCACCCAGGCGATTACCGTGGCGCGCGTGCAGAGCGTCTCATGCGGCATGGATGTGCAGACAGGACCTGACGGCGCGCTCTGGTATATAGAAGGAGGGGGGTACGCAACGGGTATTCTAAAGCGCGTTGTCGGTACGGGAGGGCTACTCACCCCCACTGCCACAATGCCTGCTGGGCCTACAAGCACTCGTGCAACCTCCACACGCACTGTGGTCGTACCTAGCGCAACACCCGTGTGCGGAGGTACCCCATGTTCTCCCACGCCAACGCATAATCCCCTTACGCCCAGCGCAACAGCTACGGCCTGTACAGTGCAGTTCACCGACGTGCCTGCGGGCAGCACCTTCTACTCTTACGTGCGCTGCCTCGCCTGCAAAGGAGTACTTGGCGGCTACGCGTGTGGTGGCCCCGGTGAGTCTTGTGACGGCAACAACGATCCATACTTCAGGCCTGGCAGTCCTATCAGCAGAGGGCAGATAGCCAAGGTGGTCTCGAACGCGGCCGGTTATCAGGAGGACGCAGGGCCGCAAATCTTTGAGGATATCGCGCCCGGCAGCCCTTTCTACACCTGGGTCAATCGCCTGGCAAACAGGGGCATCCTCAGCGGCTACGCGTGTGGCAGCGCAGAGGAGCCTTGCGTGGCGCCCGGCAACATGCCTTACTTCAGATCGGGCAGCAACGCCGGGCGTGGGCAGCTTGCCAAGGTCGTAGCCAATGCAGCGGGCTTCGATGAGCCGCACAGTGATCAGACCTTTGAGGACGTGCAGGCTAGCAGCCCATTCTACCTATTTGTGCAGAGGCTGGCCTCTCGCGGCGTCATGTCCGGCTATGCTTGTGGCGGTATCAACCCCGACACCAGCCAGGCAGAGCCCTGCGTGGCGCCAGGCAACAGGCCCTACTTCAGGCCAGGCAGCAATGTCAGCCGGGGCCAGGCAGCTAAGATAGTAGCGGGCGCTTTCTTCCCCAACTGCTCGGCTTCCGGTAGCAGCACAGGCGTTTCCATACAAAACTTCATGTTCACGCCTGGTACGATAACGGTAACCGTGGGCACCACAGTCCAGTGGACCAACACTGACCTGGATTACCACACCATCACCTCGAGCACGCCTCTATTCAACAGCGGCTATGTCTACCGGAACCAGGGCTACAGCTACACCTTCATGACACCAGGCCAATACACATATTACTGCGTGCCGCACCCCTACATGCAGGGAACGATCAATGTGACAGCTCCATAGACAGGTCGCACTCAACACAAAGAGGCTGCATCTTTGTGTTGAGTGCTATTATCCTGGTGCAGCTTTATGGAGCTTTTAGCCTTTAAAAGAAAAACAAACAAACCAAAACACGGAGTGTTTTGGTTTGTTTTGGAAAGAAGGTCTCTTTCCCCAAGAGGTCGATGCAAGCTGCACTTGTACCTTACCAGGAAAGTATTAATGGTTGTATTCCATCTCACACGGTGAGATGGAATACAACAAAACAATCAATCTTTAGCTGGTGAGGTACTAGCGGCCTACGAGCTTGTAGACGTTGAGCAAGTGTCCGTCGGGGTCGGTCGCGTTGAACGTGCGGCCAAAAGGCTTGTCGTGTGGCTCGTTGAGCATCTTCACACCGCTCCCCTTCCAGGCCTCCCATGTAGCATCCACGTCGTCTACCTCGAAGCCGACCTCCACACCACCAGGAGCAGTGCTGATCCCTGCATCCGCCGTGCGCGCCGCCTGCAACAAGAGGGCGCATTCTCCCTTCATAGGCAGGAAGACAAAGGTGCTATCGTCCGACTGCGCCTCATCAGCCTTTATGCCCAACTTCTCGGTATAGAACTGTCTCGATGTCGGGATGTCGCGGACGAACAGGTTGACGGTTGCGAGTGTGTAATTCATTCTACTTTCTCCTTTTGCTAAAGTTTCAACTCATGCCCCTATTGTAGCTAGCGGTTGTGACAACCCTATGTCAGTAGGTGGATCTGGTATCAGGAATTAGAAGCTAGGTTCTAATTCCTGATACCTTATTCATAGCTTCTCCTC
>JALYYZ010000100.1 GCA_030945985.1 Chloroflexota bacterium | reverse complement strand
GCTTCTCCAGCAGTGCCCGACTGGCACGTCCATTGTGGACCGGCAGCACCCCGTCGGCCGTACCATGCACCACCATGAGCGGCAGCCCCGAAAGACGTTCGGGCGGTGCAAGCAAGGGTCCGATCTCAGGTAATATACGCCCGCTCATCAGAGCCGCCCCGGCCACAAGCTCAGGCCTGGTTAGTGCCACGCTCGCGCTCATGATTGCGCCCTGGCTGAAGCCCATGAGGAATACCTGCGCCGGGTCCGCACCATACTGAGCTACAGCCTCGCCGATGAACCTAATTATCGCCTGTCGGCTTGCCTCAGCCTGTTCGGGGTCAATCACCGGCCCAGTGGGTGTGAACTGCACCCTGAACCAGGCGTAACTTCCAGGGCCCTGCACATGGGGCGCTCGCGCCGAGACGATCAAGAATCGCCCGTCAAGGTGAGGAGCCAAGTTGAACAGGTCGCGCTCGTTGCTGCCCACGCCATGCAGCATAATCAGGAGCGGCGGGTGCGAGCTCGGCTGTAGAGGTTGGCGAGTAAGATGGGTTAGAGAGAGTGTATGACTATCAACCACCCGTACTCTCCTTTCCGGAACTGCGCTTGGCACTTTCGGTCCTCTCGGCGATCAGAACTCCACCAACAGCCCAGTGCTCCGGTGGCACCTCATACAGCAGAACGCGCACCTGGGCGGGAGGCACCTCCAGCGAGATGGCTACGGCCTCAGTCACGCGCCGCACCAGGTCCGCCTTGCGCTCAAGTGAGCGTCCCTCCAGCAAGTCTATACGTACTATGGGCATCCCCTATACCTCCTGATGCCATGCCCCCAGTCCTATGTCTCACATTACTTGTAAGCAGAAAGGGCCTCAAGGTAGTCAGGGCGGGTGGGCTCGTCCAACTCCGAGAGGAGCTCCGCGAAGTCTAGGGGCTGCCTGGAAAAGACGAGCTTGCCGTCGCGGTGCGGCCATTCGCTCCTGTCTCGATCCCACGCCAGCTCCATGCCGTTGAAGTCAGGGTCGTGCAGGTAAATCGCCTCGTGCGTGCCATGATCAGATGCGCCGTCTATGCCCCAGCCCTGATCGAGCAGACGCACAAGAGCGGTCGCGAGGTCTCGCCGGGCGGGGTAGTTGATGGCGAAGTGATACAGGCCCGTTGTGCCGGCCGCTGGAGGCTGCCCGCCCTCGCTTTCCCATGTATTGAGACCGATATGGTGGTGATAGCCGCCCGCCGAAAGAAATGCTGCTGTACCGAGGTTCATCAGCAAGTCGAAGCCCATCACGTCCGAGTAGAACCGGATGGCGCGATCAAGATCCGCCACTTTGAGGTGCACATGCCCGATGTGTGTTTCTGAGGGAAGGCTGGGGAGCGCCTTCCCTGCGGCTGGTGTGGTGCCTGTTGCGTTTAGCATGTTATTTCCTTGCCTTTCATTGATCGTAATCAGGAAATTGTAATTGCCTGTGATAACCTGACGGGCCACTCTATCCAGATTATCCGGCTTATCGCTGTGGACTAGGCTGCTCTTGGACTGCTCATGCGAGCATCGTGAAAGCTTGGGTGCATTTTATATGACCTGCTCCAGAGAATACAGGGTGGAGCTTCGGCAACCGCCTACTACACGCTCATTGGGGCTACCTCCTTGATCACCCTAAGTTCGTCATCGGACATGAGGGGTCGTACAGGGCCAGATGCGTTATCTTCTACCTGCTGCATAGTCTTGGCACCGGGTATCGCAGCCGAAACAGCCGGATGGCTGAGCACATAGCGCAGGCCAAGTTGTGCCATAGTACGCTCGTTTTCCCCAAGGGGCCGCAGCCTTTGCACCTTGTCAATATTCGATTGGAACCACTCTCCACCCGTCCAGTCGTGACGGATATCTCCATCCGGGAAGAGTGTTCCCCCATTGAACTTGCCTGTTAGCAGGCCCTTCTGCAACGGTCCTCTCACGATCACCCCAATGCCTTGCTCCTACAGATAAGGTAATATCTCCTTCTCAGGGCTGCAGTTCAGAATACTGTAATCCAGTTGCACCACATCAAGTCCACCATCCCTGCTGAAGTGCTTTATGTAGTCCAGGTTGTCTGCCGAAAGCCCCACCGCTCGAGCCTTGCCGGACTGCTTTATCAGCTTGAACGCCTCCATGAACGCTTCTGTTCTGAGTTAGTCGCTCTCGGCAGTGCAGTAATGTCCTGTTGCCTCAATAGCTCAAGCAAGTATGGCACCAGCGCTTCGTGCGTCTTGGGAAACATACGTTCTGCGTCCGGGGTCAACTTGTATAAGAAGGTTTGCAGGCGTGTGCCGTTCGCCGCGATCCCTGTTGCTCAACCAGGCCGTCGCGCTCGAGGTTGGTGGTGTCGGCCCTCACTGCGTTGCTCGTCAACTCTAGCTCCTGCGCTACGTCGTCTACTGTTCTGGGCGCGCCGGAGCAGAGTAAGTACCTGCCCTCGTGTGGCCGCAAAATAGCGTTTGTCCCAAGTTCCTGCTGTTATGCCTCAGCCCTTTGTTCGTGTGAAAGTAACCGGCCTGCGTACTATTTTAGCATACGCAGTGCCAAGCGCTAGAAGTCAAATACCTATTTCGTTTCTTGGTACGCAAGATCCTGCTGGACAAGTGAGAACAGGAGATAGGCTTTCCAGCTATAAGGCACATTGAAAGTGCAGTTCGCAGAGCCATGGGCGGTGCCACCCAGGGAGAACTCACAAGCGAAAACAGGTCTGAGGCCCCTATTTATTGAGAAGCATCGTCAGGCGTGCTGTGTTGCAACAACTTCGGCTCTTACGAACAGAGACGCGGTGAAGCAATCTGGATAGAAGGGCCATGCCTCCAACCCAAAGGCTCTTGACACGAATTTGAGCCGGCTGTGGATCTGTTCTTTGGTTGTACCCTTTACTTGAACCCTTTGCGAAGTTGGTTCGTTGCCTCATACCCTTGTATGGTGCGCCATGCAGTGTCGAGTGACATGACCCCATTCCTGGACTCACCCGCCGTTTGATGAAGCGGTGGTCCTGCTTGATCAGATTATTAAGATACTTGTTTGGACGCAGCTTACAGCCTCATGCAAAGTACCCTTGCCCTTGAGCTTGCCCACGGCCTCTGAGTAAGAGGGGTTGCGATCTACATTAATCACTCTCGGTACAACGGGGTGCCTGGCACGGAGAGCCTTCCTGAAGTAACACTTTGCTGACACAGCATTACGCCCCTTGCTGAGCATGAACTTTAAAGTGTTGCCGTCTGAATCTACTACCCTGTCATATACATCCACTCTCCTTTGGCCTTGATGCACGTCTCGTCTACTCGCCGGGAATGGCTGATTGGCCCGAGTTTGGACCGGCAACGCTTCTCCAGAAATGGGGGCGTACTGTTGATCCCAGCGGTATAGCGGTACATAGTAGCATGGTTTACAGAGAGGCTGCGATCGACCACCATCGTACCAGCCGCCACTTGAGTAATCGAATACAACAGGACAACCGGAATCTGAAACAGCTCTATTATCCAATGCGTGGGTTCAACTCATTCGCGTCGGCCTCACGCTTTTGCTCGGCATTTGACGAACAGAGACTACTTCCGAGATCGGACGAGAGCGAGAGAGAAGCAAATGGTACCACTGAGCGAACAGCGCCGTATGTTCCGACAGAGATTTGGTGCCTTGCAATATGGCTGATGGGCGACTAGTGGATGTAGAGGCTTGGCTGAGACGGATTGAATATGGCAGGGGGATTGTGCGCCCCGGGTCCTGACACTTCCTGCGGAAATAGCACTTCTTTGAAAGAACAAACACATCAGAACCCCTGGGGTTCTGATGTGTTTGTTCTTTCAAAAGCTCAGACGTTGTCGGAGGCTGTACTAAGGGGCCTGGGTGACTTGCAGGCGAGTTGCCTGGAAGATGTCGCCGTTTTGAGTGCCGGAAGCGACAACGGTGTTACCCGCCCGCAAATCGCTCAGAGCGATAGCGGCTTGCCTGCGGATGCCGGTGGTAGTTGTCAGGTTTACCGTGGTTGGGTCACCCGCTGTCTGGGGCTTGATGCTGATGGTATTCCCATCTATTTTCTCTACGGTGCCAATCACCAGGGTTCCACCGAAGCCGCGACCGCCTGCGCCGGGTGTGCCACCCGCGCGCGGGGTACGACCCGGATATGGAGTTCTACCGGCCCGTGGGGTGCGAGCAGCGCCGGGGGTGCCCTGGAACCGTCCACCGCCGCCAAAGCCACGGCCAAAACCGCCGGCACTCAGGTCTGCCAGCATTGAAGCATCGGCTACCTGCACGTTAGTGGCATCAATCGATGTACCGTTCTTCGGGCCTGTGGCAACAATGGCGTCCCCGACCTTGATGTCCGATATCTGGGCCGTTGCTTGCTTGAAAATCTTCCCGGCGGAGGCCATCTGTACCGTGGTTGACTGGCCCGACTGGTCTTTGATGTAGACCTTGTCTCCCTCGACCCTATCTACGGTCCCGAAAACGCCTGCAAAGCCCGCGCCTCCCTGCCCATTCTGCCCTGCCTGAGACCCTGAGCCCGTGGCCACGCCGGGGGTCCCTGCCGCACCTGGTGTGCCGGAGCCACGATCTGCCAGGAATTGCTTTTGCGCATCGGTGGTAGTGCCTGTATCGCTCGAACTGCCACCACAGCCCGCGAGGATAGCGACGACACCGATCACACAGAGCATTGGCAATAATAATGCCTGAAACTTTCTATTCTTCATTTGAACTTTTCTCCTTGATAATTCTACTCTTGGTTAGAATGAATAGGGTTTGATCGCCTCGACCCCGGCTCTCGATTTTCCATGATCTCCGTCCCTATTCGTACCTCAGCGCCTCGATTGGATCCAACTTGGCGGCACGCCGCGCCGGCTCAATACCGAAGAAGAGGCCTACCGCCATTGCGAAACCCACGGCCAGCAACACCGACTGCACGCTGACGATAGCACGCGAAGCCCCTGTGGCGTTCACTACGAAGGCGATTGTGCCCCCTATCACCAAACCGATCAAGCCGCCTGTTGTGCTCAGTGCTAGCGCCTCAATAATAAATTGTGTTAGTATGTCGCGCTCTCGTGCTCCGATCGATTTGCGCAGCCCAATCTCGCGTGTCCTCTCACGCACCGACACCAGCATGATGTTCATGATGCCTATGCCTCCGACGATGAGGGAGATGGCAGCAATTGCGCCCAGGTAGAGGGTCATCGTCCGACTGGTCTCGGTAAGCGTATTAATAAGGTCCTGCTGGTTGTCTATCCTGAAGTCGTCGGCCCCCCCGAAGGACGGAAGGTTATGCAAGGTGCGTAGCTCCGTCTGCAGCTGTGTGGTGAGTGCGGGTATGCTGTCCTTATCCGTTGCCTGCACGACGATACTGGCGACCGCCGGCTTGCCACCTGAGCTTGCGACGCGCCCACCAAAGAGCTTCTTTTGCGCTACTTGCAGCGGAACAAGCGCCGAGTCGTCATCAAAGCCCGTGGCAGTGGCGCCCTTTGACTCCAGCACTCCAACCACCTGGAAGCTCAAACCGCGTATGCGCACTTGCTCACCAACCGGATCGCCATCTGGGAAGAGGTCGGTAGCCGTCTTGGAGCCCAGTACCACCACGTTACTGTTCGCCTGCGTAGCGTCGATAAAGCTGCCCGATGCCAGCTTGTTGTTGTGCATAGAGAGGTAGACCGGGGTCACGCCAAGCACTATAGTTGTCTTGTTCACCGAGCCTGCCACCAGGGGAGCCACTCGGGACGATTCCGGTGAGACTGCGGCTGCGGCTGGAACGTTGGCCGGGTCGGCTAACGCCACAGCATCATCTTCGGTAAGAGTAGCATTGCCGCCGCCGGTGGCGCTCGACGCCCGCACGGTGAGCAGGTTGGCGCCGTTCGCCGTGATGCGATCGGCAATCGTCTCCTGGGTGCCGCTTCCTATCGCAAGGAGAGCAACTACTGAAGCCACACCTATAATCACACCCAGTGCAGTGAGCACAGTGCGCAAGGGGTTTGCCAGCAAGGTATCCAGAGCAATGCGTACAGTCTCGCCTATGCGTATTCCCCCTGCTTCAAGGCTTTCGAGGTCCTCTACGGCGGGCGAGGCGGCAGGCGAGGCTCTCTGAGACAACTCGGGGAGCGTCCTTTCATAAGTTGACATTTGCCGCCTCCTTCGAAGATGGGACCGCGCTGCCCAGGTTGAAATTCTCGTCCCAGGCGCTATTACCGTTGTTGCTACTGCTGCCGGCACTACTATGTCCCTGCTGGGTTTTGTCGCTAGCCAGGAGGCCGTCGCGTATGGTCAGCGTGCGTCGCGCGTAAGCTGCTACATCATGCTCGTGCGTTACCACCACAAGGGTTATGCCTTGCCTGTGCAGGTCCTCGAAAAGACCCATAACCTCGTTGCTGGATTGCGAGTCGAGATTGCCGGTCGGCTCGTCGGCCAGCAGGAGGGCCGGTTCCGTCACCAGGGCGCGAGCTATAGCTACACGTTGCTGCTGACCGCCCGACAACTCTCGGGGTCGGTGCTCCATCCTATCAGCCAGGCCGACGATCTCCAGCGCGCGTTCGGCTCGCTCGCGCCGCTCGGCGCGCGACAGTCTACCGTCGTAAACAAGAGGAAGCTGTACATTGTCGAGCGCAGTGCTGCGGGAGAGTAGATTGAACATCTGGAAGATAAAGCCGATCTTACGGTTGCGAACCGCTGCCAGTTGGTTCTTATCAAGCTGTTCAACAGGTATGCCGTCGAGGAGGTATTCCCCGTCCGTTGGAGTATCTAGGCAACCGAGCAAGTTCATCAAAGTAGATTTACCCGACCCCGAAGGACCCATGATCGCTACGAACTCGCCGCGCTGTATATCGAAGGTGACACCACGCAAAGCGTGAACCTTGATCTCTCCCATCTCATAAGTTCGCGCCAGGTCGCGAACCGTTATAATGCTGTCCATACTTTCTCCCATCAGTGACCAGTGACCAGTGACCAGTGACCAGTACTAGTGGTTGGTGGCTGGTAGATCGGGTTCCTAACCACTACCGGTCACTGGTCACCGGCCACTGGTCGCTCGTTACGGTCCCTGCCTGTTTACTCGCCCACCGCCCTGACCACCGAAGCCACCCTGTCCGCCGAAGCCGCCAAATCCGCCCGCGCCAGTGCTGGTCGTCGATGTGGTCGCCGCAACAGTGACGGCCACGGTGTCGCCTGCTCTGAGGCACTGGTTGTTGGTGTCGGTGCATGAAACGATTTCGGTCATGGTGCCGTTGGTCAGCCCTGTCTGGACGTGTACCATTACAGGCGTTTTGGCGGTACCATAGAGAACGCGCACGACCTTATTGCGGCCTTGCGTCTGTATAGCCCTGCTGGGTACCTGTATAGCATTGTCTACACCATCAACGATGATACTTGCGTTGGCGCTCATACCGACCTTCACAGGGAGATCGCCGGGATCGAAGCCCACTTTCACGGCGTAGGTAACGACGTTATTAGCCGTGGTAGCGATCGAAGCAATAGATGTCACCGTACCTGTGATCGACTGCCGAGCAATTGCATCAAATGTAATATTGGCCGTTTGGCCTGGCTGCACGCTGGCTACATCGCTCTCGCTGAGGTCCACGGCAAGGTACATCGACGAGAGATCATCCAGCGAGACCGCTTCACCGTTCGGCTGGATAGTATTTCCGACTGTCGCCTTGACGGATCCGACCAGGCCGTCAAGCGGGGCGACCAGCGTTGCCTGCTTTACCGCGAGCTTCGCGTTATCCAGGTCGGACTGGGCCTGCTTGACCGCGAATTGCGCGGAAGCGATCTCGCTGCCGGCAGGAGGGGTCTTCAGCTTGGTCAAGTTGGTTTGTGCCTGGGCGAGTTTCACTTGCGCGTCGGCGATCTTGCCCTTATCTGGGCTCGCGAGCAGTGTGTTCAGCTGGGTCTGTGCTTTGTCGGCGGCGCTCTGGGCGTCAGCGCCTTTCTGTGGGTCAGGCCCCGACCTGAGCGTATCGTAGTTGGTCTGTGCTTGCAGCACCGCAGCCTGGGCACTTGCCAAGTCGGCAGCAGATGGCCCCGTCTTCAGCGCGGCGAACTTGGCATTAGCGGTGTCAAGCTCGTTCTGGGCCTGCGCGAGGTCGGCTGCTGTGGGCTTGGCCTTGAGGGCTGACAGGTTGTCCTGGGCCTTGAGAAGGTTCGCCTGCGCAGTAGCGAGGTCGACACTGCCGGGAGCGCCTACTTTCAAGGAGTCGACTTTAGCCTGGGCACCCTGCACGGCGGCGTCAGCTACGGCAAGGTCGGCTTTGCTGGTGCCGGCCTTGACCGCCGTCAGCTTGTTCTGGGCGATGGTTACGGCGTTCTGAGCGGTGGCTTTATCCTGAGCGCTTGCGCCTGCCTGCAGGGTTGCCAGCTTTTGCTGCGCCTGTTTGAGCGCAGCATCGGCATTCGCCAAATCGAGCGCAGTAGGACCGAGCCTGGCGGTCGCAAGCTTAGTTTGTGCGAGGCTAAGAGTGGTACGCGCATCCGCAATATCCTGGGTGCTGGGAGGCGTTTTGGCCGTGTCGAGATTAGCCTGAGCAGACGTCACCGCCGCCTCTGCCGCTGTAATTTCGTCCGCGGTAGCAGGGGCCTGGAGGGTGGTTAGCTTCTCTTGAGCCGCTTGCAGGTCGACTTCAGC
>JALYYZ010000041.1 GCA_030945985.1 Chloroflexota bacterium | reverse complement strand
TCTTCTCTCTATATTCCTTTGGACTTGGGACCTGCAAGGCAGGAGTTTCATAGCTTAGCCCTGGTTCACGCCCTCAACTGCGTTCCAGTTGACGCTTGCCTGAGTAGTCTCAGGTGTGGGTGCAGTCCAGTTCACACTAGCCTGAGTAGTCTCAGGTGTGGGTGCGGTCCAGTTGACGCTAGCTTGTGGGCTTTGCGCGCTCGGCGTGTTGGGTGTTACGCTCAGGCCGACAGCCGCCATTAGTGTCGCCGATGCTAGAATGGTACCGAGTAAGTTCTTCATTTCTTGGTTCTGCTCCTTCTGATAGATATGCCCGTGGTGGGCTTGTTACCGTTTCGCTTTGTACCTCTGTTTGCTCCTGGTACTAATACTTTACCCTTTGCCGCCACGGGGCGCGTCAGCAAGATTACCCAACCTGTATAGTGGGTAGCGGATGGGTAATATGGTCCATATTTAGAGGAGGCTGTGCTCGCCGGCAGTACGCGCGGCGGCAGTGCGCGTGGTGACGCCCAATTTGCTGTATATGGAGGAAAGGTGGCGGTGGACGGTGCGCGGGCTGATCACGAGCCTTTCCGCCACTTGCGGGTCGGTCAGGCCCAGTGCCACAAGTCGCAGCACATCCAGTTCGCGCTCCGTTAGCTCGCTTGGGTGCTCTCCGAGGGGCCCAGTTTTCAGTGAGGGCTCGTCGGGCAGAGGGGCGGTTTGTAGGCTACGGTTCGTCTCCATGTCCGGCAGGGCGCTCGTGAGAGCGAAAGATACCGCCTGGTCGAGGGTCATAGCCTGCCCGCGCTCCCAGGCTCGGTCCCATGCTACTTGGCTCAATTGTGAGTGCGCTGCGGTTATGTTACGCTCGTACTCAATCAGGTCTGCCGCGTCGAGGTGGGAACTGATCGTCTTCGACAACGCCTGTGTCGCCGAGAAGAGCACCACGGCGCGCTCAGGCCGGCCTTGCGCCCCGAATAGGCCTCCTAGGGCGGCCAGGCAGTAGGCAACGTCACGCTTGTTCCGCAACTCATAGAATATACTCAGGCTCTCGGTGAACAAGTCGAGCGCGTGCTCATACTCTTCACGGTGGTAGGCTACGTGCCCCAGGTTGTGGAGCACCATGCCGATGCCCGACCTGTCCCCTAATTCGCGCGCCAGGGTAAGCCCCTCGCTGTACAGGGCATAGGCAGGCTCATACTGCCCGGCTGCCCTGGCCAGTTCGCCCAGGTTCACCAGCGTCATGGCGATCCCGCGCTTATCCCCCAGCTCCCTCTTTATCTGCAGGCTCTCCTCATAAAGAGAGCCTGCGGCAGCGTCGTCACCCAGGGTCTGTGTGACGATCCCCAGATCACTCAGAAAATTAGCAATACTCCACTTGTCTCTGAGTTCCCTGGCTATTGCCAGACCCTCCTTGAATGAAGAGTACGCCGTGTCGTAGTCGCCTCGCAGGCGAGCCTCATTTCCCAGGTTCCTCAACGAGTGGGCGATACTTACTTTGTCTTGAAGCTTCCTGAACATCTCCACACTCTCTTCGAGTGCCGTTCGTGCGCGTACATAGTCGCCCTGGGTTGAGGCGAGCGTGCCCACAGCCATGAGAGCCCTGGCGTGTGCCGTGGTGGGCACGCTGCTGACTGCGAGGGCAGCCTCGAGCCAGTTTCGACCCTCGGTGAGATGGCCGTGCATCTTCCAGAACTGCGTCAGGCCAGCGCTGAGCAGCAGCGTCCTCTCCGTCTCGCCCGTTTCCAGCAGCCATTTCAGCGCAGCTCTGAGGTTGTCGTGCTCAACCTCCAACCTCTGAACCCATTCGACCTGTTTTGATCCCCTCAATTCCGGCTCAGCCCTCTCGGCGAGGAGCAAAAAGTAGTCGGCGTGCCGTTGCTGTAATGTGCCGGTTCCCCCCTCTTGCGCCAGCTTCTCGCGCGCGTACTCCTGTATAGTTTCGAGCATCTCAAAGCGCGGCTCGCCCTCGTTTGCCGTCGAGGGCGACCTCAGCAGGTTCTTGTCGACGAGCGAGGCCAGCCCATCCAATATGTCTACATCCAGAGCCTCGAGCGTGAAGCCGCCTCTATTCCCTGCCGGGCCCGGTGATGACTGCCCGCTCCACGGGCCGCATATAGCCTCGATAGCTTCCAGGCTGCGGTTTCCCGAGAAAATTGACACGCGGCGGAAAAGGGCCTTCTCCTCCTCATCGAGCAGGTCGTAGCTCCATTCAATAGCGTTACGCAGCGTCTGATGCCGCGCCGGAAGGTCTTTCTCTCCGCCGGTCAAGAGCTTGAGGCGGCTCCCCAATCTCGATAGGATAGCTTCGGGGCTGAGTATCTTTGTGCGCGCGGCGGCCAATTCGATGGCAAGGGGCAGGCCGTCCAGGCGAACGCAGATCTCGGCTACGGCCGGCGCATTCTGCGTGATGAGGCTGAAGTCGGGCTTGAGCGCCGTGGCTCGCTCAATAAAGAGCCTCACCGCTTCGTACTGCGCCAGTCTCTCAAGAGGAGGCAGATGCCGAATGTCGGGCAGAGCGAGCGGTGGGACAGGGAACTCGTGCTCGCCGCGTATATGCAGCCGCGCTCTGCTGGTGACCAACACCTTCAGGCCAGGCGCGTCGGACAATATATCCGCGACGGTGACAGCCGACTCAAGCACCTGCTCAAAGTTGTCCAGCACAAGTAGAATGTTCTTGCCATACAGGTAGTTCTTCAGATTTTGGATAAGAGGCACATCACCCGTTTCCATCAAACCCAATGCTTGGGCTATGCTCGCCGACACAAGAGCGGGATCGCTTACTGCTGCGAGCGCCACGAAGAAAACGCCGTCCTCAAAGGCGTCCGGCAGCTTGCCCGCTACCTGGACTCCCAGCCGTGTTTTGCCGGTCCCACCGGGACCTGTGAGCGTCACCAGGCGCACCCCATCCTGGCGTAGCAGGTTGCAGGCTGCTTCTATCTCCCTCTCACGGCCTACGATCGGCGAGGGTTCGGAAGGGAGCTTACCGGCTCTTCTCTCTTGTGCGTTCGATCCCAGGATGGTTATACGAGACCTCCTCCTGATAGGCATATACCCAAATGTTCCACTATTATATACCCGGAATAGGTCTTGCCGCCCTTTTGCACCCGACCGCCGCTGTTCCGCAGGGGAGTTCTTCGATATGCCTAACCCCCCGGCACTACGACCAACCCGATGATGCCCAGCACGAAGGCGATCAGCACTGCGACCGAGTCGATGCCCACTCGCCAGATGCGGCGCTCGGAGTGGAAGACGAGGCCGGCCAGGTAGATAGTCGTGAGGAGGATGCCGAGAGAGGCCACGTAGATGTCGCTAGGCTTGGCCTGTGGTATCACTGCCCGTCCGGAGAGGACACCGACGAGAAGCAAGAGCACGGGGAGGAAGGCGTTGCCACCGAAGATATCGCTGACGGCAAGCTGGTTGTCGCGCAACTTGATGGCTTGCAGGCCGGTGGATAGCTCCGGCAGCGCGGTAGCGGCGGCCAGGAAGGTCGCCCCAAATATGGCCCCTGTCATTCCTAAGCGCTGGGCGATGGCATCGCCCGCCTGTTCGATGCTGAAGCCTGCCACCAGTGTTGCGCCTGCTGCCACGGCAAAAATCGCTAATATGCGTCCGATTTGGGTTGCATGGTCCTTATTCCCCTTGCTTCCATCATCTCCCTTATCGCTCTTATGTCCATCGTCTCCCTCATCCCCCTTATCTCCAGTGCCTCTACTGCCTCCGCTTCCTTCCTTGTCTTCCTTGTCTTCCCCACTGCCCTCGCCTTTGCCTTGCTCTCCGCCATCCTCCTTGTCCTTACTATCTTGCCCTGCGCTCACGTGCCAGGGTAGGCCCTTGCGTGCTTTGTTCAGCAGAAAGATCCCGCCGATCCAGGTGGCGGCGATCATGGCTTCGCCCGGCCCAATGCCGGCAATAGCGAGGTTGGGTGGAAGTTGTTTAGCCAGTATCACCAGCACGAGCACTGCGATTACCATGCTGCCCTCGAGCACCGGCAGCAGCGACTTGACCTGGCGCGTGAGAGGACGGCGGTCAGGGGTGGAAGCATCGAGAGCGATCAGCACGACTGTTTGCACGCCGATGCCGCCCAGAATGTTGCCGATCGCGAGGCCCACTTGTCCGCTTAGTCCCGCTGTCACGCTGATCGCGATCTCCGGCAGGTTGGTGGCGATGGCGAGGATGAGCAAGCCTCCCAGGGCCTGGCCCATGTGGAAATGGTCTGCAATAGCGTCCGTGGTGTTGGACAATTGCACGCCGGCAACCCAGATTACAGCCGCAGAGACCAGGAATATGCCGATCAGCACCGGCATGGACATCGATTGGAACACAGAGCTCCTTATGCTGGAACGAGTGTGGAGTACAGGCTCACCACTCCGCAGGGAGCAGCATCTATGCCACCGGCGCGGCTATATGGCTGTGATAGTAGGCAAAAACCACCGTGATGACATTTGGTGTACAATGGGCAGGGCGGCTGATTTCTGCAGAATCTCCGGCATAGCCGATGCATAAAGTTGATTGTTCAATACTCTCTGGAACGGAGGTGGGACCTTGTGGGGTCTCGCTATGTATGACATTAGAGTTGAGAAGATTAAAGCCTACCGTGGGCCCAATATATGGGCCCTGTTTCCCGTCCTTGAGATAGTTGCTGACATTGGACCGTACGAGGGCGTGACTACCGACACGCTTGTAGGCTTCACAGAGCGGCTGGTGGAGGTCCTCCCCGGCCTCTGGGAGCACCGCTGCTCGGAATGCCGGCGGGGCGGGTTTCTGGAGCATTTGCGGCGTGGCACCTCGATGGAGCATGTGTTTGAGCACGTTATCCTTGAGATCCAGTCTCTGGCCGATATGCCTGTCACTTTCGGCAGGTCTGAGCCGACCAATAGCCTGGGCGTCTATCTTATTGCCATAGAGTATAAAGAAGCAGAGTCGGCCCGGATTTGCGTGCGGCTTGCTGCTGAGATAGTAGAGAAGCTGGCGCGGGGCCAGGCGCTCGGCTTTGACCTACTAGAGGAACTCGCGGAGGTCCGCGACGTCTGCCAGGACCATATACTTGGACCCTCTACACGGGCCATCGTCGATGCTGCCGAGAAGCGCGGCATACCGTGGCTGCGACTGGACGAGAACTCTCTGGTGCAGCTCGGTCACGGGCGCTACGCCAGGCGCATCCGCGCCTCCGCTACCTCTCTGACCCCAGCTATAGCCTCGAACACGGCCTCCGATAAAGACCTTACCAAGACGCTCATCAGTAGGGTGGGGGTACCCGTGCCCCTGGGGGAAGTGGTGACTGACGAGGAGGGTGCCTGGCGGGCTGCCGAAGCTATAATAGCACGAGAACTGGGCGTGGCTGTGGTCGTCAAGCCATATGACGGTAACCAGGGCAAGGCCGTCAGCGTCAACCTGACCACCGAAGATCAGGTGCGGCAGGCGTTCACACTGGCGATGGCGGTCTCCAGGCGCGTAATCGTCGAGCAGTACCTCCCCGGCGATGACTACCGTCTACTGGTAGTAAACGGCAAGATGGTGGCGGCAGCGCTTCGCCGCCCCGCGCAGGTTGTGGCCGACGGGCTGCACACTATCCGTGAGCTCGTTGATATGGTCAACGCCGACAGCAGGCGGGGAAGCGGGCATGGCGCGGCCCTCACACGCATCAGGCTCGATGGTGCGGCCGAGTTGACGCTGCTGAAGCAGGGGCTATCATGGGAGAGCGTGCCCGCCCCCGGCGAAGTAGTCCTATTGAGAGACAATTCCAACCTCTCCACGGGCGGCACCGCAACCGACGTTACGCGCCGCGTACACCCCGACAACGCTACACTAGCAGTGCAAGCGGCCAAAGCTGTGGGCCTGGATGTAGCGGGGGTCGACCTGGTTTGCATGGATATAAGCCTCCCACTTGCAGAGCAGCGGGGTGCGGTGGTAGAGGTGAACGCGGCGCCCGGCCTTCGGATGCACCTCTATCCGTCGGAGGGCACTCCTCGCCCGGTGGGGGAGGCAATCGCATCGATGCTCTTCCCCAGGAATGCGCCCAGCCGTGTGCCTTTGCTGGCAGTTACCGGCACCAACGGCAAGACGACCGTTACCCGTATGATAGGTCACGTTTACTCCACCCTCAAGAAGTTCGTTGGTATGACCACCACAGATGGCATCTATTTTGGCGGCATCCTCCGCGAAAAGGGCGATTGCTCGGGACCCCAGAGCGCCGAACAGGTATTGCAGCACCCTGATGTCGAGGTAGCAGTACTAGAGACGGCGCGCGGCGGCATCATGCGCGCGGGGCTGGGTTGGGACAGGTCGACCGTGAGCGTGGTGCTCAACGTTTCGGGCGACCATCTGGGCGTGGGCGGTGTCGATACTATAGAACAGTTGGCCCGCGTCAAGCGAGTAGTGATCGAGAGCGTAAGTAGAAGCGGCTATGGTGTGCTCAACGCCGACGATCCCCTGGTGGCTGCAATGTCGGGCTATTGCCCAGGTAAGGTGATATTCTTCGGTATTGATCGCCTGTCCGAGACCATCTCTCGGCACCTGGCCGATGGTGGTAGGGCTGTCTACCTGCAACGAAGTGAGCAGGGCAGTCGTAATGGGGCGGTGGTCTTCGCTGAGGGCGCTGCTGAAACGACGCTCTTGAAGGTAGGCGATATACCAGCCACGTATGGCGGCCGGGTTATGTTCCAGGCGCAGAATGCCCTGGCAGCGACTGCAGCCTGCTGGGGTGCTGGGGTTCCCCTCGACATGATCAGACTTGGGCTCAAGACGTTCCGGGCAGACGATAAAATGGCTCCAGGGCGCTTCAATCTCTTCGATGTGGGAGGGTATGAAGCTATTGTTGACTACGGCCACAATACCTCCGCCTACAAGGCCATCCAGGCAGTCGTCAAGCAGGCAGAGTCGCGCCGCTCTATTGGCGTGGTAGCCACTCCCGGTGATCGCCGTGACATCGATATAAGGGAGCTGGCTGCGGTGGCCGCGCACACGTTCGACTATATAGTAGTCTACGAAGGCTCCGATCTCCGGGGGCGGCAGCCCGGCGAGGCCGCCGGCATAATAACAGCCACCGTGGCGGGCCTGCGCCCCGAGCTTCCCACAATTATCATCCCCGACGAGACAGATGCTATCGCTCACGCCATGACAATCGCTGAGCCGGGCGACCTGGTAGTGCTCTTTGTGGCCCAGGTAGAGAAGGCAATCGTGCAGGTCAAGGGCAAAGCTGCTGAGGCGATAGAGGCACAGACCGGCGCTGCTCCCTCTCTGCCCTCATCTCCGATGGATGCCTACGTGCCATTATCTGTAAATACAAAGTTTGACTAGTACCTGCTTTCAAAAGGCGAGCCGGTGGTATAGAGCGCACTAAGCGCCTCTTCAGGCGGCCTCTTGGGAAAGAGCGCTCATTTCCAGAGACAACAATCCAAAACACGCAGTGTTTTGGATTGTTGTCTCTCTTTCAAGAGCAACAAGGTCCATCTGGACGTCACGGCGCTGGGCGTAGAGGGCTTGACGAAAGGCCGACAAGTTGGTAAGGTGCTGTTGTATGTAGAAGTGGTCTTGTTCATAACGCGATTCTCTATCCTGCGGGCGAGGTGTGCAAGTCACCCTCGTCCGTTTGTCTAAGCTTAATATCTCTTCAAGCGACCCCCTGTGGAAAAGAGCGTTTCTTTGCAAACACAACAAATCAAAACACGGAGCGTTTTGATTTGTTGTGTTACTTTCAAAAGCTAAAAGGTCCATGAAGCTGCATTAAGAAGTAAGAGATAGGAGATTAATCACATGTCAGAATTAGATGAATTTGCTCTCGGGATAGTTAATGGCAGGCATGTCGCAACGCTGGCAACACAGGGCCAGGATGGACTGATCCATCTCACGGCCGTGTGGTACATGTACAAGGATGGCGATCTGTTTGTAGCCACAGGTCCGAACAGCCGCAAGGTTCGGAATATCGAGTCCAGCCCTGTGGCATCTTTGATGATCGATACGCGCAAACCGGGATTTGAGTACGGTCTGACTGGATTAGGAACAGCCACCCTTATCAGAGGCGATGAGGCTCAGCTCCTGAGCCTCCAAATCCACGAACGCTACCTCACTGAGAAGGCACTGAACGACCCTGAGATTGGAGGCTTTTTTTCAACCAATGATGATGTTGTGATCCGTCTATCGCCAAGCTCATGGGTATCATGGGACATGGGACAAATCAACAACAGGTTCTTTGGTGGGAAACTAAGCACGGAAACGGGCTACTTATTTCCTTTGGACCAGGATTAGGTGCGAGCAGAGGCCGGGCGCAAATTGACATCTCTTTCTCTGCCTTGTATACTCTGTCAATAAACAGCTTCGCATACGCCGAAGATGCGATCCGGCCACAGCCGTCCGGGCAACCTGGGACCTGTTTCCACACGTCCCTTACAGGAGGTCTGCATGGCGGAAACCATAGATCGCGTGGAGCTTTCGGGCATCGTGCTGGTGCGCGACGCCATTATGAAGCTGCACAAACCTTACCGGCTCGAGAGTGGCGAGCCGAGTTTCGGCGTCCCTGAGCATATCAAAGAAGCCATGTTGCGCGCCCTGCGTGATGACCAGACCCATTACGTTGCATCGGCGGGCATCCTCGAGCTGCGTAAAGCTGTAGTCGCCAAGCTGCACAGCGCGAACGGTATCCCAATCGAAAGCCCGGCCGAGGTGATCATCACCAATGGCGGTATGCATGGCCTCTACTGCATCTTCCAGGCGCTGCTCGAGCCGGGCGACGAAGTGCTCATCCCGGACCCCACCTGGACGTGCGTGCAGCACCTTATAACCCTCTGCGGCGGCGTGGTGAGGCGCGTCCCTCTGCACGAGGAGCGCGGTTGGACTTTCGATCCTGAAGAGCTGCGCGCCGCTATAGGTCCGCGCACACGGGTGCTGATGATCAACTCTCCACACAACCCGACGGGCGGTGTGCTCTCACGCGCCGACCAGGAAGCTATCGCTGCTATCGTGCTTGAGAATCCGGGGTTGACTGTGCTCAGTGACGAGGCATACGAGCACGTTATCTACGACGGAGCCGAGCATGTGAGCTTCGCCTCGCTGCCGGGGATGTACGAGCGCACCCTCAGCCTCTTTACC
>JALYYZ010000038.1 GCA_030945985.1 Chloroflexota bacterium | reverse complement strand
ATACAGGTCCTCAAGTGACAGGCAAGATGGCACCCTAAGCAAATGCCCCTAGTTGCGCTACGATTCTGCCGCGTAGCGCACTAACTGCGTCACGCCGTATAGAATAGTACACCCACAGCCCGTGCTTCTCACAGTCGATCAGCCCGGCCTCGCGCAGGAGGCGAAGGTGGTGCGAAACGGTTGGCTGCTTGACCGGCACAGTCGACTCGAGGTCGCAGACGCAAACTTGCCCCTCACTTCGCGCCAGCAGCTCGAGCAGTTGCAACCTGATCGGGTGCCCCAGGATCTGCATGTTGTTGGCGAGCACCTGCGCCGTTGCTATGTCCAGGGTTTGTGTGTCCGGCGTACAGCAGCGCGTCCCGAGCTTGCGATCTGGTGCTGCGATAGATTCGTTCATACTCTTTCTCCCCTCGATGTTTATACCTTTATATGATACCTATAATATGGCACAGCACCAAGTGGTATTAGCTACTTTATCTTAGTGCAGCAACTAGGCCCTCTCACGCTCAACGAACCTATCGGGTGATGCCTAAAGGTTCCCTACCAGAAGCCGCTCGACGATAACGACATCGCGCCAAACCCCATCCAGCTTGCTGTGCTTTTCATACACTCCGACCTCCCGGAAGCCCAGGCCGCTCAGCAGTGCCCGGCTGACCCCATTTTCCGTAAAGACGCGGGAGAGGAGTTTCCAATAGCCGGCGCGCTCAGCTTCCACAATGAGCGCTTCCATAACTACTCGTCCGGCGCCTCGACCCCGCATCTCTCGAGCTACATACACTGAGAACTCGGCAATGCCCGAGTAGCAAGCGCGCGGCCGGTAGGTGGAAGTGGATGCAAAGGCGACCACATGGCCCGTTTCCTCGACCACCACAACGGGATGTTTACCATCAAACCATGCGCGTACCGTTTCCGGTGTGCGTGGTTCGGTTTCGAATGTTGCTACTCGATCCTCAATGCCCTGATTGTATATCACTGTAATCGCCGGTACGTCGTCCGTAACCGCTAGCCGTGCCTCCATCCCGAGTTCCTCCATATTTCCCGTATGTTTTTAGCAGCTTGCCCAACTCCAACTTTGCCACCCTATCTATTCAGAGATTGCCCCATAAACGGCGCTGCACGCCCTGCCCGCCTGCTCGACAGGTAGAGAGATATGATCGCCAGGGCTGATAAGATAGCCAGCAGCCAGAACACTGTAGAGTAGCCACCACTGAGGGCTGTACCGAGACCAACCACGATTGGAGCCAGCGCTCGGGCCGTCGTAACCACAAATGCGAACACGCCGTTGATGCTGCCATATGAGGCGGGGCCATAGCGCTCGACCACCAACGCTGCACGTGCAGGTGTGAGTGCGCCGAATCCCACCCCAAACAGCACAGCGAACAGCCAGATGCCCCCAGAACCTTCGATTGTGACTAGCATGACCAGCCCGGCAGCCTGCAAGGCGAAGAGTAGTGCGGTTACGTGCGTACGCGAGACGTGCGACCCAAGGGGCGTAAATACCAGCCTCCCAGGCAGTGCGAGTAAGCCGACTCCCCCCACCACTGTGGCGGCGAATTCTGGCGCGTAGCCACGGTCGGTCATATAGGGTATCAGGTGGAAACTGATCGCGCTGGCGGCGAAGTTGACCAGTGCAAAGGACATCGCCAGGCCCCAGAACGATGGGCCGCGCACAGCTTCCCGCACAGTTGCGCTCCGCTCGGCTGACTCAGATACCCTTTCCAGTGTTCCTTGCGCTCCGCCCGCGCGGAGCATCCCGGCTGCAAGCAAAGGCGGTTCGCCGTCTACAAGCAGCCCCATGTCAGAGGGGCGACGGCGGAGCAGCAGAGCATGCGGGAGCACCGTAAACAAGGCTAATATTACGGCCAGCACTACGAGTGCCTCGCGCCAACCCAGTTTTGTCACCAGGTAAGCGGCCAGTGGTACATAAATGACACTGGCAAAACCACCCGAGAATGTAAGCACGGTGAGAGCGCGGCTCCGGTAGCGGCGGAACCAGGTGGCCGCAGCTGCGAATGCGGGCTCGTACAGAACCGCCGAGAGCGCTACCCCTATGCCTGCCCAGGTCAAATAGAACATAGGCAGGCTGCTCGCCGCAGCCCATGCGAGCACCAGCAAGCTGGCAGCGCACGAGCCCACCGTCATCAGCAGGCGCGTGCCGTGCCGGTCGAGCAGGCGGCCAACCGGCACACCAACCAGGCCCGAGATCAGCAGCGCCATTGAAAAGGCACCTGTCAACTCGACACGCGACCAGCCTAGATCACGGGACATAGGGCCCAGGAGCACCGAGAACGTGTAGTAGAGGATGCCCCAGGAGGTTATCTCTGTTACCGCCAGGGTACCGAGGATCACCCAGCCATAGTAGATCCGTCCACTATTAATCACAACTGCTGCTGGCGGCCGTGCTCGCGTTTCCGGTGACGGCAAGAAGAGGTCCATTCCCCTTGCTGCCCAACCTCGTTGGCAGCAGCGCTATCGGCTGCGACTCAGCTATGCTGACTTCGCAGGAACTGCCACCGCAGCACGAGCCGGCGACATCCCGGCTCGTTGAGCAGACTCCGGTCTCAGGCAGTACCAACTCAACCTGCTCGGCTGCCTTCCAGTCACCGGCCAGGGCTGCCACGACGGAGCGTACCTGCTCGTAGCCCGTGAGCATCAGGAAGGTCGGGGCGCGGCCATAGCTCTTCATACCGACCATGTAGAAATCAGGCTCGGGGTGTGACAATTCACGTACGCCGTGCGGCGGTACCGTGCCGCAGCTATGAATGTTGGGATCGATCAGCGGTGCAAGAGCCTTGGGGCTCTCTACCGTCGCGTCCAGATCCAGCCGCAACTCGCGCAAAGGGTCAAGGTCAGGGCGGAACCCGGTCGCTCCTATTATCTCATCCACCGGCGGCAAACTGCTCCCTTCACCATCCACTACTATACCTCTGTCCGTGAGGCGGATGCGCTGCGTCTTGAAGCCGGTGATCAGTCGTATTGCACCAGAGCTAACGAGCGATGAGATCTCAGCCCCTAGCCGGGCACGCTCGGGCAACTGGTCTGCGCTCCCACCACCATACAGGCTACCATCTGAGCTGCGGCGAATTGCCCAGACGATGCTGGTGCCTGGTACTTCTCGCGCCAGGGTAGAGAGATCAAGCAGTGCGTTGAACGCAGAGTGACCGCTACCGATCACCAGCACTCGCTTGCTAGCGTAACGTGCACGCTCGGCACCCAGCATATCCGGAGTGCCATAAGTGATATGAGAGGAGAGAATGCGCTCGCCAGGTGCAGGCACGCCGCTGCTGCCCAGGGGATTAGGCCCTTGATAGGTGCCCGAAGCGTCGATCACCGCACGGGCAAGCAAGGTGTCTTCACCTTCATCAGTCCTGATGTGAAGCAGGAAAGGTGCATCCTTGCGCCCTGCTGTCTTCATCTTATCAAAGCCCTCGCGCGTCACGGCCTCAACAAGGACGCCGAATCGCACATTGGGTTTGACGTGCGGCAGTGCAGCAAGGGGCTCCAGGTAGTGCTCCACCAGCTCAGCGCCGGTTGGATACGTCTCTGGATCGGGCGTGTTCCACCCTGCTTCACCCAGCAAGGCGGCGGCCTCGCGATCAATACTGTAGCGCCAGGGTGAAAAGAGGCGTACATGACCCCACTGCCGAACAGCCGCACCAGCAGAGGCGCCTGCTTCCAATACCACGAATGGCATGTTATGTCGAGCGAGGTGGGCGGCAGCGGCCAGGCCGACAGGTCCGGCACCGATAACGGCAATAGGCAAAGATGATTTATCCACTGTAATACTCCTTAGATTGATATCTATCAATATATACCTCTGAAGATTAGCGCCCCTGCGGCGTCTGGGGCTCTGCTACCTGAGAGAATAGCTGCTGAGATGACTCTATCAATAATATTGAAGGTTGTCAATACAGTTAGTGGAGTAGGTCTGAATTGGTCTAAGGTTGTACTTGCGTTGGCAGTCGCCGCTCGGCTCCTTGTTTCAAACTGCGAGATGCTTGTTCAGTCTACCCCAACCCGGGGGCGGTCCCGGAACGTGAAGCAGCTCAGCGCCCCGCGCTCAGGTTGCCTCCCCGCGCCGGTCGTAGCGCGAGGTAGTCCCGGGGCCAGAATGCCCGACCAGGCGCTGCACAGTCGCCAGATCTGCACCCGCATCCAACAGGTCACCGACCATACTGCCTGCGGCGCAGGTCGTGGGGAGTAAAGTGCTGGGATCACCAGGACCAGTCATTTGCTCGAAGTTCGGCGCCTTCACT
>JALYYZ010000014.1 GCA_030945985.1 Chloroflexota bacterium | reverse complement strand
CCTGACTATGCACGTTCTTGAGCGAAGGGCGCTCACTCTTGAGGAGTGGTATGCGAGCTTTGGTTTCATACCAATCAGCTGTACGCCCCTCTTGCTCATACGCATTCTTACGGTAGGCAAGGGTGTTGTTGTACAGCCAGCGGCATTCCTCAAGCATGGTATTCAGCCTGGTAGCCTGTGCTCTTGTCGGATAAAGCCTATACAAGAACGTCTTTCGCATATCAACACTATACAACCTTTAGATGACGTATGCAAGCAGCCTAAGATTGTATTACTCAACCTCGCCACCTTCGGAGTTACAGCCCCTAAAGGGGCGTGGGTTTATCGCTTTTCTCTAAAGAAGCAGCCGACCGGATGAATATTACCGAATTGCGCAGCGCACGATCGCCTGAAGATCCGGAGCGGTGTCGCTCTGCGGGGGACAAATCCCGGGCCCCTGGACGGTTGATGCGCGGGGCTTCATATAGCGGAAGCGCTCCCGCGCGGCGTAAACGTCCTGGTTGCCGTTACGCACATCAACCCAGGCACCCCAGACAACCCCTGGTCCAGCAGCCAACCCTATATAATCACCGATGCCGTCGCTGCCGGCTGGGATATTCTGGTTTGGATCCGATGAGGCGCTACTGAGACGCAGAGACGGCTGCCAGTTGACGCCACCATCGAGGGACGTGCGTGCGTAGGCGTGGTAACGGCGGTTAGTCGGGTCATCTCGCCGGTCCATCCAGAGGGCGGTCAGGCGGCCATCAGGCGCGGACGCCAGCACCGGGAACCATTGGTCGCGCACGAGTCCCGCCGGGTCATCGTTCAGGCGCAGGGGTTTGCTCCAGGTAGCGCCTGTATCGGTCGAGCGTGCCAGCAGGATATCTGCACCGTTCGTCTCCGCGCTGCTGTAGTCGGCCCAGACGATGCTTAGCCAGCCGCGCACAGGGTCAGCGACCAGGCTGGGGTAGGGGAAGTTCCGCCAGTGCTCGCCTGGAAGCGTGTAGGGCAGCGGGGCGATGTTGAAGATTGGTCTGTTCTCGCTCCACGTTGCCCCATCGTCGGTCGAGCGCGACAGCAGCAGGGTGGCTGACTGGGCGTTGTTGCTGTGCAGGAACATCAGCAATAGCGTGCCATCGGGCTGAACGATCCACTGGGCACCATCATCGTCTTCCATCCAGGAGCCCGCGTCCACGCGTACGGACTTGCTCCAGGTGGCGCCACCATTGGTAGAATGGGCAACGTCAATGCCTGCAAGCTCACCCGGAGCGTCGCGCGTCCAGGCGGCATAGATCGTAGTGTCTGTTGGATCGGTGTTTGAGCCGAAGGCAAGCCAGGGTTTGTCGTCGTAGTGCCCGGTTACGCGGGTAATCTGTACAGGTGCGTTCCAGGTAAAACCACCATCGTCCGACCATGCGCAGTAGAGCCCCGCGTTTGGCCATTCAACCTCAGCCGTCCAGACGATGTAGGCGCGGCCGTCAGACCGGAAGAAGACCGCCGGGTCGGTGTTACCCGGAGCGCCCGGCACAGCCGCGAATGGCTGCTCGCGCCATGTGAGCCCTCCATCCGTGGTCGCGTCCAGGTAATTGCGCTCGGCAGCGCGATAGTCCTTGAAGACGACCACGGCGTTGTCGGCGTTGTGCGGGTTGACAGCAATTGCCGTCTCATGCTGGCCGGAGCCGCTTTTGTCCTGCACCACGCGGGTGTCCGTCGCCCAACCTATGGGGCGTGCCGGTCCGGCCGAGGGGACAGACATGAGAAGCAGCAGGCTCGCGCAGACCAGGAAGACGAGGCGGATCATCCTTTTCAGTATACCATCCTTTCACTGTACTACAGGGGTGAAAGGCTCTTTGGAAATTGACGAGGTCTCGCCGGGCGTGGTAAAATGCTCGCGCCTCAGCATGCCGGCCACGTTGCATGCATGCGCCGCACATGGCTGCTCCGTATGACCCAACCCGGAGAGGTATATCAGGTTATTTACGATTGATGCATAACCTATCTTGTTTTATGCTTGACAGGCCCACCGCCGAGGCAGACCGCCTGTGGTTTTGTCTCTGTTTAGAGGGTTATGCATTAATCGGCACTTATGGGCTCATTAGCGATAAGTAGAGGAAACGTCTACATGGCCGACGAAGATCAGCTTAGCAGGACACGAGGTGCGGACGGCGTGCATCGTGACAGTGACATGAGTGCAAGTGGTACACGCGACAATAGCTACAAGGACTCTGGTTCTGGGAGTCTCGGCAGCAATACTGCCGAAGGGAGCGGTCTGCACTCTGCGCCTACAGTACAGGGCGCAAGCGAGTTCGAGCGTATCAAACGCAACAGCAAAGAATTAGGGGAGCACTGGTCGGCCAGAGATCTTTCAAGGGTGCTTGGCTACACCGATTACCGTAACTTCGTGCGTGTAATTCGCAAAGCCGAGATGGCTTGCCAGAACAGTGGGCAGGAAGTGGGGGATCATTTCGTTGATGTCAACGATATGATCGAGGTAGGTAAAGGCGCCAGACGCAAAGTTGCAGATGTTTTGATGTCACGTTACGCTTGCTATCTGGTAATACAGAACTCAGACCCCACTAAGGAGATTGTAGCCCTCGGACAAACCTATTTCGCCGTGCAGACCCACCGCCAGGAGCAGGCTGACCAACTGGCTGGTCTCTCGGAGGAGCAAAAGCGCCTCTACCTGCGTGGTCAGCTAGTCACACAACAAGCAACTGGCCGAAACTGCTTATGGAGCAGGGGTGATGCAATCTAGCGACTTCGCCGTCTTTCAGGATCACGGCTATGCTGGATTGTACGGAGGCCTGCGAGCAAAAGAGATCCACGCCAGGAAAGGGCTCAAGAAGAGCCAGGGCATACTGGACCATATGGGCAGCGAGGAGCTGGCGGCGAATCTCTTCCGTGCTACGCAGGCTGATGCGAAACTTCGGCGGGAGGGAGTGCAGGGTAAGGAAAACGCCAATCGTGCACATTACGATGTTGGCAAGAAAGTACGAGAGACCATTGCGGAACTGGGTGGTACTATGCCTGAAGAGCTGCCCAATCCCCAGGAAAGCGTACGGCAACTTCGACGACGGGAAGAGAAGAGGCCGGCGCAACCAACGGCACAGGCAGCTTCGGAAACTCTGGATAGAGAGGCGGAGCAGAGCACCCAGCACTACCAAGATGCCCATGCTGAAGTGTAAGAGCAACCCTTGTCTTGCCCAGATGTGGCTAAGTAAACGGATGCCTGCTAATAGGTTCTGGTTGCCAGGTCCTACTCAACGGCCTAGCTTAAGAGCCTCAAGAATCGCCCTTTTGCGCCCTTGGCAATTGGCTAGATTCCTTAACCTATCACTAACGCTTCACTAACGCTATGAGCCAGACAAACCCACCCATTGGAGCGGGAATGGTGCCTTCGCCCGAGACCCCTGCGGTTACACCGACACCGTCCGCCGAGCCGGCGCTCCTAACCGCCACGAACCGTTCACTCTTATGGAGCGCCGGCCGGCTTGTGCTAGCGACGGTTGCTGTGGCCATGTCCGGCTTCGCGGAGCGCCTGGTGGCCGATGCGCGCCTGTCCGGAGCCTCGGCACCCCCCGCGATAAGTTGGGCGTTGTTCGGGTTGGCAGCCATCCTGTTCGCTGTGGCCGGGTGGCCGGTGATCGCTTTGCTGCCTGCGGTGCCCCCGCCTGCCATGCGGGCATGGAGAGGGATGCGTCGGCGTATGCTGTTCGCTCTACTCCTGGGGCTGGCTCTTGTTGCCGGCCTTGTCTCCCTCCCACTCTTTGTTAGCGTGAATGCGACCCCCCGTAGGCGGGATGTCTGCGGAACCTGCCAACACGGGCTCCTGGGCGCTCTGGATTGTGGCTCTCCTGCTATTCGGCAGCGCCTGGATAGTCTGGGAAAGAAGTACACAAGCGGCAGACGAGGCCAACGTGACGGACGACGTGCCGGGCACCCACGCGTGGGGTGGCGATCGCCTGCCGCCGTGGATAGAGCGTGTACTCATACTAGCGCTGCTGGTGTTTGCCCTCGCTCTACGTCTTCCCAACCTGGACAACGTGCCGCCGGGGCTCTGGTTCGATGAAGCGCAGAACGGCCTGGTGGCCCAGCAACTGTTGGCGCCGGGCGCCGCGCACCCGACGTTCCTGGGTGGCTATACGCAGATGGGCAGCCTATATTTCTACTTCCTCGGGTGGGTGCTCAAGCTGTTCGGGACGATGGTCTGGCCGGTGCGCCTGCTGCCGGCGCTTGCAGGGTCGGCGCTTGTGCCGATGCTGTACCTGCTCGCGGCGCGGCTCTACGGCTGGCGTACCGGGTTGGCAGCAGCCGGGCTGCTTGCCGTCTCGGCCTGGAATATCACCTTCAGCCGTTTCGGTATCGCCTCGCTGCCGACCATCGCGCTGGACGTGGCCGTTTACATGACTGCGAGTCATGCGTTACGCACGGGGCGGCTTGGCTACTTTGCGGGTGCGGGCGTGCTGCTCGGCCTCGCTATGCAGATGTATTACGCCGCTCGCCTGGTGCCCATTGTCCTCGCTATTCTGCTGCTGCATCTGCTGATCACCCAGCGTATGCGGCTGGTGCGTGCGGTACGTGGTGGGCTCGTCGTGGTCGCTGTCGGCGCTTTGTTGGCGTTCTTGCCCGTTGGGCTTTTCGCAATACAACAGCCTGTGGCCTTCGCGGGCCGCGTCGACGCCGTGTCGATCTTCAACCCGCAGGTGAACGGTGGCGATCCGAATGCCCTCTCGACCAATCTGACCAAGCATCTGTTGATGTTCAACTTTCACGGAGACGGCAACGGGCGGCATAACTTCGCGGCTCTGCCGCAGCTCGATGACGTCACCGCAGCGCTCTTTATCCTGGGGTTGGGCCTCTGCCTGTTGCGTGCCTGGCGCTGGCAGTATTTCTTCCCTGTTGTCTGGTTCGGCGCTGCGCTGTCGGGCGGTGTGCTGTCGCTCCCCTTTGAGGCCCCTCAGAGCCACCGCACGCTGGAGGACAGCGTCGTGACGGCGCTGCTGGCCGGAATAGTGCTCGGCGAACTCTGGTCGATCCTGACGCGCCCGCTCGCCTCCAGGGAGCCGGAGCCGGCACAGGCTTCTCGCGCTGCTCCTATCTTCCGGCTGCGTCGCACCCCCGCCAGAGCCCTGACTACCCTCCCGACGCGTAGAGCCACCGTCCCGAGCCAGAATCAGAGCCCGATACCGACGGTTGAGCAGAGCCCGGCCTTCCAGCCGGTTACGCCCAGCGCGCGTAGGGCCACGTCGCTAAAGGCATCGGAGCCAGCGGAGGAAACCCTAACCACTCGCACGGGCCTGGCCTGGGCCCTTAGTGCTGCGGGGGTGCTCGTCGTAGTCTGGTGGGCGGGTAGCATCACCTTGCCCCGCTACTTCGTCGCCCAGGCCCAGTC
>JALYYZ010000444.1 GCA_030945985.1 Chloroflexota bacterium | reverse complement strand
ATCCTACACATTCTTCTCAGACGCATGCAGTTATATATTGATTATCTCCGGCTGTCAAGATACCGCTACAACAGTCGGACGTTTTTGGCACTCGAATCTAAAGTGTCATAAACGCCCGAGCCTGTTGAAAAACTCTGCGATGGCAGTGCAGGGGCCAAAATCGAGCCTTCGCTTGCGCTTAGGGGCGCAGTATTGACGCTTAAAATTGCTCGCTGGGAGAGCGCAAAGTACTCTACTTTCCAAAGTTGGAGCGATTTTCAACAGGCTCGAACGTTTATGGCACCCTGCCTCAGTTAGATCTGGTTTGCGAACTGGCTCCCGCGCCAGGCTACTTAGACGTGGCTACTTGCGTAGATGGATTATTGCACCTTCCTTCCTCGAATAATTGGGACAGTTCAATGAAGTAGGAGTTCCGGGCGACGCTGTAGGCGAAATGTGTCGGAGCAATCTCCACCGCGCGCAGAGGCACGGCGAGCGATCTTCGCGTATATCGCGTCATACTGCGTCTCACAGGGTGGATTCTACGCTATTGCGCTTTTGGATAACTACTAACGATTGATGCATAACCCTCTGAACAGCCCTAAAATCACCGACGGTTTGCCTTTGTGTTGGGACTGTCAAGCATAAGACAAGGTAGGTTATGCATCAATCGTTACTATGTATTAGGTATGTATTAGGCTAAAGCAAGATCCCTGGCAAACCGGCGATCCCAAGCGAGAACGATAGCTCGCCGCCATGATGCGTGTCGTGCTCGATCAGGTGCCAGATCACCCAGCGGCGAGTTACGGTGTAGTCGTTGCCATTCTCGTCGGTGTCATGGACGAGTTCTTCCAGGTCGGCGGGCGTCCACTCCTTCAGGGCATTTTCGATGACCTTCCAGGTGACCCGCAAGCCCTCGTTTATTTCGGCGGCGGAATGGGCAGGCTGGTCCGGTCTGCCCTGCCACTCCGCCAGCGGCAGCAAACTCTCATCTTCCCGTCGTAAAACGTAATATACCCAGCCCGCTCGGGTGCCGACGATATGGGCGGCGTTCTCGCCGATAGAACGTAGACGCTCGCCGGGGCGCAATGCTAATTGCTCAAGCGTGAGTGGCTCGATTGCCTTGAGCAGCAATTGTTGATAATTCTCCCAACCCTCATACATCGGGAGACTCGTCGGGTTCTGTTCAGACATAGGTTATGCTCCTTCTTCCTGTTTGCCTACAGCATATCACCGAAAGCGAACAGATGCGATCCGCATTGAGAGCAGGTTTCGGACTGATCTCTCGTCCATTGCGGCTGTCAAAGGGTGCAGGTCTGTAACGGGTCCGCAGTTGAAGTACTCAGGGCAATGGCGTAGAAGTCGCCCTGTGCGCCTCGCCGGAGCTATGTACGGGCGGGCTTTCCCTCGGCACTGAGTTTTAGGTATCAGGGATAATCACCACTTTCATTTCCCTTAACACCCAGGCCAATTATAATCTGGCTGTTGCTCGATGAAAGCTCCGTAATCTGTGTTGAGGGAATCTGCTCCACCTCCTACTCGCATAGCGGATCAGGCATTGTCTGCTATAAGTCTTGCATCAAGGTACCTTGTGATAGGCAGGCACCATTTACATATATGGTTGATAGATCATCAGTAGTATCGAGGTCAACAAACGCCCATTCCGCCTTATCCTCATCAATTTCATACCTTTGGCATGCAGTGAGGTAACGCCAGGTATGTAGACCAGGAGCAGTCTCAACCGACGTACGGGCAAAGCCAGCAGGAGCCAGATGCCACTTCTTGTGACCATAGAATCCCTGGTCATAATCATCTAATCTGATGTACAATCGGTCCATAAGATTTTTCTTCGGTATGTTTTCCGTAACGTGGTAGTACTTCTTTCGTCAACAGCGATAGAAGTACGGAGAAATCTACAAGTCGCACATCTGCAACGCATCATCTTCATTTTGGGGGTTTCTGCATATCTCCCCAGAACAGTGCACTTGGCTTCGGCTATTCCCTTTCCCAGTTCTTTCCCCGTCTATGACGGAAAGTATTGAATTACACCCTGATAGTTTCTCTCAGGCCGATCAGCCATTCTGAGCAGGGAGTACCATAAACGGACGAGCCTATTTAAAAACGCGGCTTCGGCAGCGCAAAGGCTAAAATCAAGCCCTGTCCGTCGTTTGCTAATGCAGCATCGACGCTTGCAGCTGTTAGGAGCGTGCCGCGAAACTCTCTAATCACCAGGGTTGGGTAGTTTTTCAACAGGCTCGTCCCTTTTTGGCACTGCATCACAGGGTGTGATATTCGGACGTTCTTAGCACTGACAACCATAAGCATGCCACAACATTGTTCTTCCATTATTCGCGGTTCTCCTGACAGCTAGCTACTATTCTTCTTTCTGGTGTCGACCGAGCCCTCCCTCAAGAGCCATTAGCATAAGCTTGGCTCGATCTGCGGCTTGTAGCTTGACCAGCACATTCGAGATATTGTTGCTTACGGTCTTGGGACTGAGTGCCAGACGTTGCGCGATCTCGCTATTCGAAAATCCCTGGGCCAGCAAATCCAAAATCGTACGCTCGCGGTTCGTAAGTTCATCGAAGGCATGGGACGGCAACGGCATATGGGGCTCGGGATCTGATAAACGGGACAGGTACTGCAATACGCGGCTAGCTATTCCTGGGCTGAATATGACGCCTCCACCGGCTACAGTGTGGATGGCCCGTGTGAGCTCGCTCCCATCGGCGTCTTTCAGCAGGTAACCACGTGCTCCGGCTCTTATCGCGGGGAAAACAGAAGTGTCATCCTCAAAGATAGTAACCACAAGTATGCCGACGTGGGGGTCAGCCCGGTGTATCTGCCTCGTAGCCTCGATGCCATTTACCTCCGGCATGCGCAGGTCCATTAGGATTACGTCAGGTTGCAACGTGGCTGCCAGATGGACCACTTCGGAGC
Source organism: Chloroflexota bacterium (assembly GCA_030945985.1). Classification (GTDB taxonomy): domain Bacteria; phylum Chloroflexota; class Chloroflexia; order QHBQ01; family JADMIH01; genus JADMIH01. The sequence goes on along the minus strand of JALYYZ010000444.1, from coordinate 1,432 downwards.
CGTTCACTGCCTCCCCCACGATTTCAAAGCCAGGCACGCTCTCCAGCAGGTTGCGTAAGCCGCTGCGGGTAATAGCCTGGTCATCAGCTATCAGGATCCTTATCGTGTCCATAGGGTTTCCATTCTGGAGAATTCCTGATCGCACCTCTATATGTCAGGTGCGCGATTCCGAACATGTTAACTCAAATGTCTATTCGGGCAGGCAGCAAGGCCCGCACACTGGTGCCGCCTCTGCCCCCTCTGCCACTTTCTGCCGGCGATTGGCTTACAAGGCTACCGCCCAGTTCTGTAGCTCTCTCTCTCATAGAGTGTAAGCCCAGTCCTTCCCGCCCTTTCCACCGGCCGGTTTCCTCGCGTGATCCGCTCATGTCCAGGCCGCGCCCATCATCAGTAATTTCAAGCTCTAACATCGTGCCATCAAGCAACATGCTCGCCACATTCGGCTGTTCAGCGTTTGCCGTGTTCACGATTCGGAGGCTAACGTGGCAGTGACTGGCTCCCGCGTGCTTTGTCACATTCGTAAGCGCTTCCTGCGCAATGTAATATGCTGCGGCCTCAGACGATATGGGCAGTAGCGGCAGTTGCTCCGGCACTTCCACCGTGACCCGAAGGCCACACGGCTCCTGCGAGTTAAAAGCAGCCGCGCGTTCACGCAGTGCCTCGGAAAGACCCAGGAGTTCAAGGTCCGGCGGGTGCAGTGTGTGGGCGAGGGAGCGTACCTCGCCAATGACCGCCTTAGCCTGGTTCCGCGCGTCTGCGAGGGCTGCTTCAGCTTCAGCCGGTGATGTGCGCAGCAAGCCGGACACCCGCTCAAGCCTCCTCATAAGGGCTGCCAGTCTGTGCCCGGTGCCGTCGTGCAGGTCGTTACCCAGTCTCCGGCGCGCCTCTTCTCGGGCTTCGACTACCCGGCGGCGCGAACGGTCCAGATCGAGGTTCAACCGCACCCCGTACGCTGCTACTCCCGCATGGCGTGCTAGATCTCCCAGTAAGTTGCGATCCGCTACACTGAATGCCTCGCCTACAGCGCGGGGCGCCAGTGACAACTCTCCTATATCTTCCCCGGCATAAGTCAAAGGTATACGCAACAACTCGCCCCGCGCCGTACCATATTGCGCCGCCCGTATCATCTCACCATCTTGCTTCAGACTTATCGCCGCATATGGTAACTTGAGAGCCTGCGCCACGGTCTCGACAATCGTGGGCAGTATGACTGAGGGCTGGAATGCCGCCTCGAGTCGCTGACCTAACCGGGAGATTGCGGAGTACGGGTCGTCACGCTCCCCATACATCAGGTGGTTGACGCCACGCTGTAGCCTGTCCCGTAATGGCTGGAACATCACCGCCACTACATCCGCAGAGATGAGCGAGATCAGCAAATCACCACTTGCCTGTAGCAGCGCTCCCAGCCCACCTGCTATGAGCATGTACACGC
>JALYYZ010000440.1 GCA_030945985.1 Chloroflexota bacterium | reverse complement strand
GCTTCTGCTATTGTCAGGTAATTGAGGTTCGTCGGACTCTTATCCATGATTTTCGCTCTTAGCTGAAGCTCCTGTCTCGGGCTTGAACTCCTCAAAGACGGCAGGCACGCTGAAAAAGCCCTCTTCCATATCAGGCGCGTTTTGCAGAGCTAGCTTCGGAGGCAGAGACGGGCGCCTCTCGTCGGCGCGGCTCACGTTGAGGTGGGAGAGTATTTGGGCGGTGGGCGCTACGGAAGATGTGTCGACTTCCTGCAATACAGCAATGTAGTCGAGCACCTGCGTCATCTGGCTCCTCAAGCTTTCTACTTCGGTTTCTGTGATGCCGAGCCGTGCCAGCATTGCAACGTGGCGTACCTCTTCGGGGGTTAGCACTACCTGTTTCCTCCTGAGTTACCTATTCACCAATTTCTAACGGTTGGCCTCCAGGACCTTCTTCAAGAACTCTGTAACCAGTGCCGCGAGGTTAGCCTCACGTTCCTCGAAGAAGTGGCCTGTATCGCGCAATGTGACCACCGTCTTCGGCTCCGGCAGGGTGGCGGCATATTCGGCCAGCTTGTTGGGTGGGCAGAAGTCGTCTCGCTCGCCTGTGACGAATAGCTTGGGGTGCGGCCATTGCCCCAGGTATCTCAGGTCCCGCCAGGCGACCGGCAGACCTATACAGACCACCGCGCCGAGACCGGCCTCCGGGTGCGCGGCGAGGTAGGCCAGGCTGATGCGCGCACCGAACGAGTGGCCGACGAGAGCCATACGCCGGTTATCGACCCCTTCTTGCATGCCGAGGAAAGCAAGCGCGGTCCCTATGTCCTCTGTTTCAGGCTCGCCTTCGGGGGCAACCAGTACCTTCCCATGATTCCTGGAGACTGTGCCTGTGCTGGCGCCGACCCCACGCGAGTTGTATCGCAGGGTGGCAAAACCGGCCCCCGCCAGCGCCTGCTCTATGCCGACAACTATCTTCATCTCCATGCTGCCGCCCGCAGCAGGATTGGCATGGCACAGGACTACTGCGGCGTGCGGCATACCATCTTGCGGCACCGACACGTGTGCTTCAAGTAGAGGAGCATCTTCATCTCCGTACTGAAAGCCTGCAAAGATCACATGCCTGGAGTGTGTTTGCTCAGGCAGGTGGTGTACGGGCAGGCTGGTGTCGCCGGAACTATTCATCCTTAGTTCGCCAGTTTATAGCCGCAGTGGGCGCAGAAGGTGGCCCCTTGCCGTGTGGACATGCCGCACACAGGACAGGTAGTATTCCTGGCCTCCCCACCTGTCACATGGGTAGCTGCCTCATGGGTTGCTTCAGATGTATGCGCGACCTGTTGGGACGCCGCAGGTGGCGGAGTGAGGGGCATAGAGGCCGAAGCTGCTTCTCGTGGAAGGGCGGCGGAGGCAGAGGTGGACCCAGGCAACTGGAAAGGTGGTGGAGAAAGTGGCGGTGTCCAGGTCTCGTCTCCGATCTGTCGGATCTCCCGTTCTTTGGCCTCAGCCTCTTTTTGCAGGGCCTGCACCTCGTCTACGAGCGATTGCAGAGTAGGGTCGAGCGTGCTGCCCCCGGCCGCTAGGACAAGCGCTTGCTCACCTAACTTGAGGGTCAAACTCTCTGCCTGGTTCTTGATGCGTGTAGCTTCCGAGCGCACACGGTTTGCCCTCATGAGCTTGTCGGCTTCGAAGCCCATACGGTCAAGGCTCTTGCGCAGTTGCTGGCCGAGGCGCCCAACAGGATTGTCGTCAAGGTTGGAGTTCATCTTAGTACAATTCCTTATCTGCTATCCGCACGGCAATGGCCTTGAGGTCACATCCACCGTAACTACATGGCGGCGTCTATCGTGGCCGCAACGTTGTGCGACCCGATCTCGCCCAGCCTGGGCTCCATTTATTTCCCCCAAATATTACCGAACTGGAGCGCATAGCGACGCTCTGTACAAAGCCAAGCCCCAGCAAGATACTCATCAATGATGAGCCTCCATAGCTGATGAATGGTAGGGGTATACCCGTGACCGGCATCAAGCCGATGTTCATACCGACGTTGATAAATACCTGCATCCCTACCCAAGTAGCCACGCCGACTGCGATGAGGCTGCCGTAGGCGTCATTGGCTCGCGAGGCGACTACGATGCATCGCCATACCAGGATAAAGAGGAGCGCGATCAAGGCCAGGGCTCCAATAAAGCCGAATTCTTCGGCTACAACAGAGAAGATAAAGTCGCTGTACTGCACCTTCAAGAAGTCAAGCTGGCTCTGGCTGCCTGCCATGTAGCCCTGTCCCAGCCAACCACCTGAGCCGATTGTTATCTGTGTTTGCAGGATGTTGTAGCCATCGCCGAGCAGGTCGCTCTCCGGGTGGAGAAAGATAAGAAAGCGCTGCCGCTGGTAGTCGTGCATCACGTAGTTCCAGAAGACGTAGAGCGTAGGCAGCGTCAGCAGGCCCGTGGCTACGAATATGCGTCCGGGCACCCGTGCAGCCACTGTCATCCCCAGGAATATGGCCGCCAGCATGATGGCTGTGCCTAGATCGGGCTGTTTGAAGACAATAGCAGCAGGCACCAGCGTAATAACCCCGGCCAGGGCGAACCACTTTACACGGCGCAACTCTCGTTCGTGGTCAGACAGAAGCTTGGCCAGCGTGACAATCAATGCGAGTTTGACGATCTCACTTGGCTGTATCGGAAAGAACCCCAGGTTGAGCCAACGCTGCGAGCCGTGTGTCAGCGTGCCGAGCAGCATCACCAGGCCCAGCAATCCCAGTGCGCCCACATAAAGAGGGATTGTGAAGCTCTCAAGAAAGCGGTAATTGGTCCTCGCCACCAGGAACATGAGCAACATGCCAACTATAGCGTACATTGCCTGCCTGAAGGCGAAGCTATCAGGGCTAAAGGGCGGCAGGTGATCACCCTTGGTAGCGCTGAAGACCATCACAACGCCGAGGGCAGCCGCCGCCAGGGTGCAGAGCACAAGTGGCAGATCAATATTGTTTTGGCTCCCCTGGCGCAGCATATTTCCTCACTCTTTCTCTAGCCGGTTTTCAGACGTGCCACGAATAATAACATATAGAGATGAGCAGGTAAAGAAGCGCTCGGGGCGCAGAAGGGCTTATCTGTGCTAGTGCAGCTTCATGAACCTTTTAGCTTTTGGCAAGAAGCGCTCTTTTCCGCGATGTTGACACAGCGGGCTCTGCAATCTATAATCTGGCACTGGGGGTGCGCGTATTATGAAGCTTGTGTTAGCTATTGTTTCCAATCAGGCGGCTGAAGGCATTACGGATGGCCTGCTGGCAGCGGGTTTCCGTGCCACCAGGCTTGCTTCAACGGGCGGCTTTCGTCGTGAAGGTAACACTACCATTATGGTAGGGGTAGACGATGATGATGTGGAGCCGGCGCTGGCTATCTTCAAGAGTGGGGCTCAGGTGATGTCCCGCAAGCAAGCAGCTCAACTGCCCCAGCCCGAGTCGCCCAGTGGGCGTGGTGCGGTATTCGTATTGCCCCTGGAAGGCTATTTCCACCTCTAAGTATTGCGCCATATCGGCAGGCCCGGGCGCTTTTCTTCTCGGATGCCACGATCCGGCCATCACGATGTCGGCCATCACTATATAGAGAAAGGTTAACTATGCGCCTGAGACTTACTGATATGGCCTATGGCGGCGACGCCGTGGGGCGAGATCCTGAGAGCGGCATGGCGATCTTCGCTTGGCCGGGCATTACAGGCGAAGAAGTAGATGTGGAGGTCCACAGCAGGCGCGAGAAGCTCGCACGCGGCCTGGTGACCACAGTAGTGGAGCCCTCTGATGCGCGTGTCGCGCCTCCCTGCCCCTATTTTGGCGAGTGCGGCGGCTGCCAGTGGCAGCATATCACATACGAGGCCCAGGTACCCTATAAGAACAATATCCTGGTCGATCAGCTAGCCAGGCATGGCGGCGTTGCGGGCGTTGATCTGATTATGAAACCGCCCGTGCCTTCTCCCAGCGATTATGGGTACCGCAACACCTCGCATTTCGCGGTTGACCCGCAAAGCCACAAGCTGGCATATTCCCGGCGTGGCAGCCACAGCT
>JALYYZ010000432.1 GCA_030945985.1 Chloroflexota bacterium | reverse complement strand
ACATTGGGGACAAAGACCCAATCGACGCCGGCATCGCCAAGCAGTTCCAGGTCGCGGGGGGTGTCACGAGGGTAGCGGCTAAAATCCTCATGGGGACCGAACTGGGTCGGATTCACAAAAATGCTGGTAGCCACGGTATCGTTATCACGCCGGGCCGTCTCCACAAGTGAGATATGCCCCTTATGCAGGTAGCCCATCGTTGGCACAAAGCCAACGGATCGGCCATCAGGCAAAGCAGCACGGAGACTTCGCAACTCCCTGATTGTGCTAACGACTCTCATAGTAGGCTGGCTACTCTCATAGTAAAGCGCCCCTGATTTTATTACGAACTCACGTTAGGCAGCTCGGCAGGACTTCACGCTTGATCGTCGTCCGTGTAGCGCTTGAAATCATGCGCATCCGCCATGTGAGTTACGAAACCAGGACATAATCAGGTGAATAGACAAGCTGAGAACGGGCTGTGCCTCATGCCGGCGAGACCAAAAAGGGACCACGCCACGGCCCCTTTTTGCCAAGTTCATAGGAGAGTTGATTGCTCAGCTTTCGCGCTCCTTAGCCCGGTGGCCTAGCCTCGGTCCTCGATAGCGACATAATCTCTGATTTCAGGGCCAATATAGTCCGCATTTGGCCGAATTATCCTGTTATCCTGCAACTGCTCCAGAATGTGGGCGCTCCACCCTGATACTCTGCTGCACGCGAAAAGCGCCGGCATGAGGTCAGGCTTGAAGCCGAGTGTGTAGAGCAGGGGCGCAGAGTAAAACTCGACGTTCGGGTAAATTTTGCGCTCGCTGAAGTAAGGGTGGGTATGTGAAATCTCGTCTACTTTCCTGGCGATACCATACCAGCGGCTCTCACCACTGCGCTCCGCTACTACGCGAGCATGCTCATTCAGTTGGGAAGCACGCGGGTCATAGGTCTTGTAAATGCGGTGCCCCATGCCCATCAGGCGTCGCTTGGTCGCCAGCGCGTGATCGATAAAGTTGTCTACATTGTCTTCACTGCCAATCTCAAGCATCATCTCCATCGCCTTCTGGTTGGCCCCGCCATGTGCAGCCCCCTTCAGAGCTGAAATAGCCCCGACTATGCCCGAGAAGTAGTCGGACAGGGTAGAGATTACCACTTTAGCCGTAAAGGTCGATGCGTTGAAGCTATGTTCTGCCGCCAGCACGAAATAGGCGTTGAGAGCATCGGTATCTTCGGGCGAGGGCACCTCTCCCTTGAGCATGTATAGCAGGTTGGCTGCATGTCCCAGGTCTTTGTTCGGGGCAACAGGCTCTTTGCCGTCACGTATCCTGTCATAAGCAGCGACAATGGTGGGCATTCGGGCGACCAGGGTCAGCGCCTTCGCTTTCACTGCGCCTTCCGAGGTGTTATCCAGGTCGGGGTCTATCAGCGCGAGGGCTGATACAACAGTACGCAGCACATCAATAGGCTCACCTGTGATGGGCAGAGCTTTAAGCACGCGCACGGCTTCTTCTGGCAGGTCACGTTGCTCACGGAGCGTCATCTCAAGCTGTCCGAGTTGCTGCTTGCCTGGTAGTTCACCATTCAGAAGCAAATAAAGCACCTCTTCATAGGAGGCGTTACCTGCTAGGTCCTGTATTTTATAGCCCCGGTAGCTCAGTCGTCCCTCAGTGCCCTCAACAAGGCTGATAGAGCTGCTCCCGATAACTACCCCTTCAAGACCCTTCGATTTTGTAGCATCAGCCATCTTTGCTTTGTCCTTTCATCGTCGAAAAGTATTATCGTTATACCCGATTGTTCGCTACAGTATAACCTCAGTGCAAAGTTTTGGCCAAAACCTGCCATCAGGCGCAAACGTAGCCAATGTAACTACAGCGAGCTATGAGAAATTATGGTGTGGAGTTCCGGCAGATTTCATGGCAGGCAGCTAGAGCCGTTAGAGATCCAGGTCTTGCAGGATGCCTACGTCCATCGGAAACGAGTTCTCCTCAGTGGGGAACCGTTCTGCTTGCACATCTTCCTGGTACGCCTTGAACGCGCCGTCCATCAACTGTGCCAGCTCAGCATAACGGCGAGCATGCTTGGGTGTGAAGTCAGGCAGCAGACCTAGCAGATCGTGCAGCACCTGCACTTGGCCGTCGCAACCCACCCCAGCGCCGATGCCAATCGTAGCTATGCCTAATTTGCTCGTTATCAGTGCAGCCAAAGGCGCAGGCACCACTTCCAGAACTATTGCGAACACCCCCGCCTCCTCAAGACGCAGGGCGTCTCTAACGATACGCGCTGCTGCCTCTCGGGTCTTGCCTTGTATTTTGTGACCGCCGAAAACATTGACCGATTGGGGAGTTAGCCCCAGGTGGCCCATCACAGGAATGCCTGCGGCTACCATCTTCGCCACTGTATCGAGCACAGCCGCACCTTCCAATTTCACGGCACGCGCTCCCCCCTCTTGCAAGAAGCGTCCGGCATTGCGTAGGGCCTCGTCAGGTCCCATATGGTAGCTGAGGAAGGGCATATCGCCGATCACCAATGCGCGACTGGCACCACGGCTCACCGCTTTCGTGTGGTGGATCATCTCGTCCATAGTCACACGCACCTCCGAATCATGCCCAAGCATCAGGTGCGACAGCGAGTCTCCCACCAGCAGAACGGGTATCCCCGCAGCATCAGCAATGCGCGCGGTGGAATAATCGTATGCGGTGAGCATGGCTATCTTCTCGCCACGCTCTTTCATAGCCCGCAGCCTGGTGACGGTTACCCGCCCGCTGCGGCCTTTCTCGGCTGTGCCGGTTGGCGACGGCTCTGAAATCGACATCACTCTTCCTCCTGATCCGACCGTTCTAACAATGCGCGCAAGGCTTCTAAGCGCCCGACATGGGTACCACCGTCCTTCTCAGCAGCCAGGGGCAAGGTCATACGCGCGAGGTGGCGGTACATATGCGCCGGTTCAGGCCACTTGCCCAGAGCCTCCAGATGACGAGCCACGGTACCCACGTCTCCACGGGAGACCGGGCCGGTCAGCGCGGTAGGCAGCCCCAGGGTATCAAGGTTGTCAACGGTGCCTCTAATCAGAGGCATCAAATAGCGCAACGCGTCGTCCCTGGAGGGCGCGATCCCACTACGCACCAGCAGGTCTGACGCGATCTGCGCGAGACTCACCATGTAGTTGGATGCTATCACAGCAGACGCGTGGTACACCTCTTTCTCACCCGGGGTAAGCCGCAACGCAGTGCCGCGCAGCAATCTGACAAGGAGAGTCAGTTGGCTGACAAGGGCATCATCGCCTTCCAGGCCGAATGTTGAGCCCGGAATGTGTTGCACGGCAGCTTGCAAACTGGCGAATGCCTGCAGAGGATGGAATGAGGCGACCAGTGCACCCGCCTTGCTCGCTGAGGCCAATATAGCACTAGGTAGAGCGCCGCTGCAATGAACGACGCCTTGCCCCGGGTGCCAAGCGCCTAGCGCGGCGATCTCCAGGCAAAGGGGCTCAATGGCATCATCAGGCACCGTCAAGAAAACAATTGCCGAGCGCGAGACCGTGGAAGTAAGATCGCCTGCGGTGCGGGCGTCGAGACCAGCCTCAAGCGCCATGCGCCGGCCGGCTTCCACCGTGCGGCCCGACACACCCGCTACGCTAATGCCGTGTTGGTGCAGCAAGCCGGCCAACGCTGTGCCTACCTTGCCGCCGCCAACAAAGCCCACGGGGCCCGGCAGATCCTTGAGAGCTACACTACTTTGCTGTACATCGAGCACAATTGCCAATAAAAACGCCTCCAGAAGGGATCGGAGGCATGAGGGGCGGAACGTGGCAACGGCACGCGAGAGCGATAGATTTGTCCGCCATCTCAGTCCTCTGCAGGATCGGAGTGGTATAAAGACATTATAGCACTGGAGTCAAGATGCTGTTTTCGGCTCAACGACCTGCTAACTTTATACCTACTCGTGACTTTGTATCTGCCCTGGAGGTTGGCGCAAGAGAGCATCCTCTCGAGCAGAAAGATCGGATCGTGACAGATGCGCCTTGCTTCTCCGTGCATAATGGAATGGGGTAAACAGGATTCAGGCAGAACCCGGACAGTCGCGGAGGTACAGAATAAATGCTGAGAAAAGGTGTAATAGGTCTGGTAGGAGCGGCTATTGGACTGGAAGTATACAACAGGCGTGTCACACTCGGCGAAGGCAGGCTTGAGCAGCAACTACCGGTTCAGCCCACAATGTGGCACTGGCGCTTCGGTAAAGTGGCCGTCTACGAAGCAGGCGACCCACAGAAACCACCGCTTCTGCTGCTGCACGGACACAACGCCGCAGCCTCGGCAGCGGAGATGCGTGAGCCTTTCAGTAGGCTCTCAGAGATGTACCATATATTCGCGCCGGACCTCCTGGGGTATGGTCTTTCAGACAGGCCCGACGTAAGCTATACGCCTCAACTCTACGTAGAATTTATAGAAGAGATCTTGCGCGAAGTTATACAGCGCCCCGCAATCGTTGTAGCTTCGTCCCTCACCGCTGCTTATGCTATCGAAGCTGCGGCTGCTAACCCCGAATGGATAACATCGCTTATATTGATCTGTCCCACAGGCGTGCGCTCACTTGCGAACCAGTCTAATGTGGGCAAAGCAATCGGATGGATACTGGGACTGCCTGTACTAGGCCAGGCTCTATACAACGGTATCGCCTCAAAGGCAAGTATCGCCTACTTTCTGCGCCGTCAAACCTACCACGACGCCGCCCTGGTTAGCGACGAGGTGGTGAAACGCTACTATCGCACTGCCCATGAGCCTGGGGCACGCTATGCGCCGGCAGCTTTCGTTTCGGGCCGGCTTTATTGGGACGCTTCGGACGCCTGGACTCGCCTGGAACAGCCCACCCTTATAGTTTGGGGGCGCGAGGCTAAGCTTACACCTGTAACCGGCGCGGCAGCCTTTCTAGCCACCAATCCGGCCGCCGAGCTTGAGGAGATAGATTATGCAGGCATACTCCCGCACGATGAGCAACCGGAGCAGTTTGCCACACTGGTGGGCCGCTGGAACTCCAGGACACAGGCTTAGGAGAACTCACAGGTGAGGTCCCTTCCCACGCAAAAGCGATACCTGGTGGAGAAGAAGGAGTTAAGCTCGTAGTAGATTTCGAGCTGTTAGTCGTTTGCAAGCTCATACAGATATATGTTAGGTGCAAGAAGATAAATCCCGGGAAGTATCCGATACAAGCTCCAACACGTAGAACTAATATAAGCTGGGCTACGCTACTATGTAAATCCAGATGTCTTCTTTATTGACAATGGTATTGCCCCGTGATATATTGCCTTTGCTACCAGATATCCATCGACGAAGAGGAAACGAGGTGAAAATATGCGGCCTGACATCTATGCTCAACAAAGCGGGCGCGATATTGGTAAAAAGGTCAGGCGTGGCAACATATCGGATACGGAGCCGCTTGAGATTGTTGAAGACACCATTGATCTCAGCACCGAGGAGAGCGCAAGTAGAAGCAGTGGCATACCTGAACCAGGGTTAGCAAACATAACCGGGAATGCTACAGGAAACGGAGAAGGTACGGCGGCAAAGAGCATGCTATCACGAAGTTCGCGACGTGGCTCAGGTGGTGAGAACGTAAAGATCACAGCCGACCGTCCGATCTTTACCCTCAGCGTTGCCGCCGATCTGCTTGGGCTTCACCCACGTACATTGCGCATCTACGAAGAGAAAAAGCTCGTCATCCCAGCCCGCACAGACGGCAACCGACGTAGGTACTCCCAAAACGATATTAGCCGTTTCCAGGCTATACGCCAACTGACACGAGGGGGCGTGAACCTGGAAGGAGTACGTATTATTCTGGAGATGACCGACGAGTTGCAGAAGCATGGCGTGAACACCAACGAGATCATCGAACGCAACCTACAGGCTCTGAATGAATGGTAAAGAGCTCAGAACAGTAGCCAGGGCCACGGTCTCGGAGTTCGGCAAGGACGATGTCGGCTATATGGCCGCTGCCCTTACGTATTACGCCTTCTTTAGCCTCTTCCCACTGCTCCTACTCAGTATTACACTGGCAGGAGTCTTCTTCAAGCCGGAGGACGCCGAGCGCTTTATTATACTTAATGTAGCTCAGGTGGCTCCCGGCTCCGTGCAGTTACTGCAAAGCACCCTGGATGAGGCGCTCAAGAACCGTAATAATGCAGGGTTCCTGGCTTTTGTCAGCGTAGTTACCCTTATCTTCACTGCGTCAGGGGCGTTCGACGCACTAGACAAATCTCTCAATCGAGCTTGGAATTCAGAGAAGGTGCCCAGCTTGATTGCGGGCAAGATAACCAGCTTCATCATGATGCTTGTCATAGGCGCATTGCTAATCCTTTCCGTACTGATCTCCACCCTGCTTACCACGACCAAGAACCTCACGGTGTCGTTTACCGGCGACAATAGGGGCAGTCAGTTCTTCTGGTACGTGGCCAACTCCGCAGGTTCGCTTTGCATAGTTTTCCTGGGGATACTTCTTCTCTACAGGCTGGTGCCACGGCGCGAGATTGTAGTTCGTGATGTATGGAGAGCCGCACTGGGGGCAGGGATACTCTGGGAGGCGGCAAAAGAGGCATTTGCCCTGTTTCTCGGCTCCTCTTTTGCCAATTACAGCGCAGTTTACGGTACATTGGGCACGGTCATAGCCTTGCTCACCTGGATATATGTCTCTTCGATTATAATACTCACCGGGGCCGAGTTCGCCGCTGAAACGGCCCGCGTGCGCCGTCTGCGCAACAACGTCGCGGGTGTCAACCAGAGCAGTGATAAGTCGCAGGGCCGGAGAAGTCCGTGGTTTGCAGGCTAATACAGAAGATAAACTTGTATAAAGAAGGCCAAAGCTTTATACATAGCTGCGGAACCGCGCCATTGCAGGCAGGAACCATGTAAGACACAACTCGGGTACCAAGTAAGGGACGATTACAGAAGGGAGAGGGGAATAATGGACGATGATGTAACGCGACGCCTGGTAAAAGGCATACTGGCTCTTGTACTGACCTCTATGGCAACATGGCTTGCAGGCTACCTGACCGAGCGCATACTGGGTCCCGAGGAACAACAAGAGGGTCGCTACGCGTAAATCAAGGAGGGCCGTACCTTTGTCCTACACCATTACGCACTATGATCCCATGTGCAAAGCTTGACTAGGCACGACTCGCGTGACTATAATGGGCCAGACCCACACCCTAAGAGGTCCGGCCTTATGCCACTGGCACTATTGCAACAAGCTGCAAACATAGAAGAAGCCACGGACTCGTCAAACAGAGATCCCGTTGTCACGCCCCTGGCGAAAGCCATTATAGGAGCGGGTATGCGCGAGCCTGCTATTCTAGCGCTGCAAATAATAAGGCCTCTCTCATGGGTAGGGGCACAATTTGCATGGGTGGCGCAACCCTTCTTTGAGGGGCTGGGTATGGGCAGGCGCTCGGGCCAGGCCACGAACCGCAGCCCATTCTCGATCGCAGGTATAGCCAACTTCCTTGAGGGTGAAGGCAACATAGAGGGCCTTATCAACACTTTGGGAAGCACAGCAGACCATCCAGAGAGACATGGATCTAAATAGCATTTCGCCTGCTTATGGTAACGTGCTCTACTTTATGTTGGGCGCACTTGTGCTTTTCCTCCTGCTCTTCGTAACTGGCTTGTGGAGGGCAGGGTGGGGACGTAAGCCCGGCATGGGGCGACCTATCTCGGTGCGTACTATCAGGGCATATGAGGCTACACGAGAAGGTTTGGCACGCGCCGCTGAAACGGGTCAGGCTCTGCATACGTCGCCCGGGACGGGACTTATAAGCGGCGGGGGGGTAAATGCGGCAAGCACACTCGCAGGCATGAACGTGGTAGAGTCTATGGGACGTGTCGCTGCCATTACAGGTGCGCCGGTGATTGCCACCACTAACGGCGCTGTCACTTATGCGCTGGCCGACAATGCGCTCCGCCGGGGGTACAGGCGGGCCGGGTGGACGAGTGACACTGAGTCAGGCGGGGTGCGATTCATTACGCATGCTGATGCCGTTACGTATGCTGCCCATGTAGCTGACGTTGCAGAGCAGGCACATGTTTCTCAGGCAGTCATGGCTGGATACTTTGGGCCGGAAGTGCTTCTGATAACTGAGGCCCAGCGTCGCACCAACGCTCAGCAAATTATAGGCTCATCCAATCCCGAGTCTCTCGCTATGCTTCACATCACCGCCGATCACACACTGATTGGTGAGGAGATATTCGCGTCTGGGGCCTATCTTGAGCATCGCACGAGCCACCTCGCCTCTCTGCTTGCGCAGGATGGTCTTCGTTATGCCGTGATAATCATGATAATTATAGGCTTTATATTGGTGAACGTTCTTGGCAAAAACTGGCAATCGCTGGTAAATCTCTACCCATAACCTCTACAGGTCAAAACGCAGACAGATACAATGCAGAATCGCATCACCAGAGTAGCCATACTAGTACTGAACCTGGTGCTCGCCTACGTGGCGGGCGTCATTACTATTGTGGGCTTTTTCAGCCGAGGAGCAATAGCCGACATGGCCGGCACACTCGCCCAGTGGGTAGCTGTGATTGCCGGTTTTGCGCTCCTTGTGGGGCTGGGGAATCTGCTCAAGGTACATGGCAGCCGTATATTTACCCGTCAGGAAGGCTGGCCTTACAGCCTTGTACTGGTGGGGAGCGCCGCTACGGTGCTCGCGTTAGGATTGCTGGGCGGAGGGCCGGGCACTGCTACCGTCGCGTGGGTCTTCAGATGGGTATACCAGCCGTTGGGCGCTGCTATCTTCAGCCTCCTGGCTTTTTTCCTGACTGCGGCTCTTTTCCGAGTATTCAAGATGCGGAGTTTGGAAGCTACAGTACTGCTTCTGGTAGCGCTAGTTATAGTAATAGGCCAGGCACCATTTAGCGCCACGGCACCGTTGGATTTCATGGCGGGTATCAAAAATTGGCTGTTAGATTATCCCGTACTGGCGGGGGTCCGTGCGATTTTCCTGGGCGTAGCCTTCGGCGCCATTGCCACTAGCCTTCGGGTTCTGCTAGGCTTCGACCGTCCATATATGGAGTAACGTCAAGCATAATGTCGATATTCAATACATACAGCCTCTCTAGGGTAAGATAACTCTTTCACTATAACTATGGAAGTCACTTGCACAAAATGTGGAACTGTAAACCGGGGCACGAGCCGCTTCTGCTCGCGCTGCGGCAGTGAGTTGCCCATCACCGGAGAGTCTGTTGAGCCGTTCCAAGTCGAGGAGCCGGTACAGGGCAACCAGGAGAGCGGGCTGGATCTACCCTGGCTACGCGGTGTCCAGGACAGGGCGAGCAAACCTACAGAGAATCTGGCTCCTTCTAAGATAGGGTCTGCGCAAGCCGGGCACACACAACAAAGGTCCGAGACGCCTGTGCCACTCAAGGCAGGAGAGGACGCACCCTTACAGCAACCTCCGGTACAACAGCGGAGCCAAACATCCCCGGCGCAGCAGGCACAAACCCCCTCACAACAGAACAAACCCGCAGACGTTCCTCAACCCGAGCCCGATAAAACACCCGAGCCGGCGGAATCGCCCCCTGCCTGGGTAATGGGCATACTTGAGCCCACCGCGCCGGCGCCACCTTCCACTGAGCAGACGTATGAACCGGAGGAGCTGGCTCATATCATGCCCTGGACACATAGCGAGCCCGGCAGCCGGACGGGCAAGGAGCCGCAGACAACAGGGGCTTCAAGCCTCCCACCCTGGCTTAACGATGTGACGGTGCAGGAAACCCTGCAAGCAGCACAAGCAGGGGCTCTGAATCAGAATATACCGGCCACGCCATCTGCGGAAGACCTCGGCTTAGAGGAGATAGAACCTTTCATGCCTCCCAACCCGGAGGAAGAGGCCGCCAAAGCGCAGGCCGAGGCGAGACCTCAAGAAGCAGTTCCAGAGTGGCTGCGCACGCTGCCTGGTCGAGGTAGCGACGAGACCCAGCAGCGTCTCGCCCCTACTGGTTCCTTGTTGGAGCGCGTAGCTGGCCCGACAATAGAACCTATTGTTCGAGAGAACCTTGTACATGCTCCTCGGCAGGGGGCCGTAGAGGTGCTGGCCGAGCTTATCCAACCACATATGGATGCAGTACTGCCGCGCCCTGTAAATATCAGCGGGGTTTTGCCACGCAACGCTGCCGTACAGCAGCGTCAGAGTCTACGACGGTGGCTGCTCCCTGATGGCATCATCTACCTGGCAGTACTGGCGATTCTTCTACCGGTGCTCTTTTTGAAACTACCCCTCGGCAACCTGAGCGCGCCCACCAGGCAGGGCGCCGCAGAATTCTACCGCACCATACAGGAGATGCCTACAGCGAAACCCGTACTGGTGGCCTACGATTGGGATGCCACTCGCTCGGCGGAGATGGCGCTTCTTTCCCGTGCCGTTATGAACCACCTGATGTCGCGCCATATACGCTTTGTCACGATCAGCACGACGCCGCAAGGTCCAGGCTTCGCCCAGCAGATCGCCCAGTCGGTGGCTGAAGATCCCAGGTCGAATTATGGATATCGCTACGGCACCGATTACCTTATCCTCGGCTACCTACCAGGCGATGCCAGCGCACTCAGAGCTCTTACCCAGGATTTGGCCGGGCCATTGCCGCTTGATTACGTAAATGGGCAGCGGGTAATCGACTATCCGATTATCAAAGCAGGAAAGATAACCAATATTAAAGACTTCTCGATGGTGATAGACCTGGCATCCGAGGAAGCAGACCTCCGCAACTGGGTCGAACAGGTAGGCACGCATAACGTTCCGTTGATAGCTGCTGTGCCACAGGGACTGGAACCGCTTGCACGACCCTTTGTGGGTATACCTGGTGCGGGCCTCAAGGCAATCGTAAGCGGCGCATTGGGCGCTTTGCAATACGACCAACAACTGACGCAATCGGGAAGGGCATCAGGGCTTGACGCGAATGATCTTTCCACCAGGTTGAACGCGCAATCTGTGGCCCAACTGCTTGTGTCCCTTGTGATAGTGGCTGCGCTCATTGGAATGGCAACACAGAAAATATACAACAGGAGGGAGGTACCGTAGTGCCCAGGAAATGCAGATTGAGAGTGACGTCACTCTCAAGAGCGGCTCAAAGCAGGTGCCCTAAAATATGAACTCCAACCTGATTGGCGGCATAGTTGCCGGATTGCTCACGCTAATGGTATTCAGCTATCTTATTAGGGCAAATCCTTTATGGAGGATCGCCCAGAGCCTCCTTGTAGGCGTGTCGGTAGGATACGTAACCCTTGTTCTTCTCACCCAGGTGGTTGCACCGCAAGTTGGGCGCATAGTGCTGCCTGACGCCGGTGCCCCTCCTGTAGATAGATGGCTCGCGGTGATACCTGTGGTCCTGGGATTGTTGCTGCTGGTGCGTATTGCTTTTCCTGGGGCATGGCCTTCTACCTTTGGGTTGAACTTGGTGGTGGCGGTAGGGGCGTCCCTTGCCATAGGCGGAGCACTGGCG
>JALYYZ010000413.1 GCA_030945985.1 Chloroflexota bacterium | reverse complement strand
GAGTGCAGCAGGCAGGGTATAGAACGTCGGGACCGAAGGCATCCCTGTAGAAAATAAAGATCGGGCACCAACCCTAGTGTCGGTGCCCGATCTTTGTTCCCATGAGTTTGCTGTCCGGGTACTATTGCGGGCCTGCGTCATCTCCGCGATGTGGGTCGGGCTTCTGCTTCGATGGAGTGGGCGTGGGCGTGCTGCCCGGTGTGCCTGGGGCGGCGGTGCCCCCATGTGTCAAGAGGTTATAGAGGATCACGCTGGCATCGGCCCGCGTAGCCACACCGCCCGGGTTATAGCCCTCTTTATCAGGGCTGATGAGGCCATGCTGGGCTGCCACGTCGAGGTAGCTGCTCCCTGATGGCTGTTTCCACCCTGCTACGTATACTATGCTGCGCGCCGTCTGCGCCAGGGTCACCGGCGCGTTTGGCTTGAATGTGCCATCTGTGAAGCCCTGGAGCGCTCCCCTCGCGGCTGCCGTTTCGATGTAGGTGTAAAGCGGGCTTGTTGTAGCGCTAACATCGCTGAAGCGACCTTCCGGGGGCTTTATGAGGCCCCAACGCATGGCGGTGACCAACATCTTGGCGAACTGGGCGCGGGTGACAGGAACATCAGGCTTGAAGGTACCATCTCCATAGCCGCTTGCGATGTTATGCTCTCCCATATACTCCACAGCCTCGTTATCGGGGTCTGTAATCGGCACATCGCTGTATTTTGCGGCGGCCTGTACCGTTACCTCTACCCGCGACACGTTGCCGGCCGCGTCGGCAGCAGTAGCGTGTATCAGGAAGTCGCGGCCTTCGGCATCGACCGTGGAAGTGAATACGCCATTCACTTCGGTGGCGCGCCTGTCATTGACAGCGATGAAGGCGCCCGGCTCGGTATGGCCAACCACAAGCAGAGATCCGGGCTGCACACGCGCGCCATCCAGGGGTGCATCGATTTCGAGGATTGGCGGCCTGGTATCGATGGTGGTGTATGCCTGCGCCGTATCCTGCCATTGCTCAACATTACCTGCGGCGTCTCGTGCGCGGGAGCGGAACTCATATGTGTAACCATCCTCTCCAGTGAACGTAGCCTCTGTTAGAGCCGTGGCCCGCTGCCAATCAACCCATGAACCCTTCGGCGCGATCCTGTACTCGATGTCGTAGGAAACCAACCCGGAGCCCTTTGGTTCATCAGCGCCCAACCAACGAACATTGATTTCCGGATTGTTACTCCATAGCGGTAGTGGGAGCACGGAGGAGGTTGGCGGCGTCTTATCTATGGTGCTCTTGCCAATGACTACGTCCACCCTCAGTGGGCGGGAGCCTTGTTGCGCAAACCACCCATCGCCATCTTTGTACATATCCCATATGAGTATATAATGTCCTGCTACAGTAGGTACAGCAAGTCGGGCAGGTATAATAACAGTTTGCCCAAATGGTACATCATCAGGCAGCGCTGTCCGTATGCTCTTCCAGGTGCCGGAGAGCGCTTTGCCATCTGCTGTGAGCCAGGTATAGCCTAGCCACACTACGCCATCACCTGTTGAAGGCCATGTGTGCGCGCCCGTGTTTCGTACTGTCACATGAACGTTAACGGTGGCTCCGGGCGCAATATTGCCTGGCGTGTCATGGTTGGTGAAGAGAGCGCGCAAAGCAGGTTGGTTTGCTACTATAGAGTCTCTGATCTGCGGGAGCATGCTATGGAGCCTGTCGCCGGGGCAAGTTGACGTATTAAAGCCTTTACCACAGGCAGTGCCTTTGTAATCTCGATGCCCGGCAATAGTAGGCCTGATGTATGTCACCGTGCCGCCGCAGTCGGTGTAACCTGTGATAGGCTGCTCAGCCTGCGGGTCTATGCCTCGCTGGGCAGCTTTCCACGAGATGAGGTCAATCAGGGCCGATTGAGCAGATGCGCTGGGGGGAACGGTCATAAAGTTCCCCAGCATGCCAATACCCATGCTGCCTGTGTTGAACGGGTATGCGTGGCCGGCTTCTACATCGTCCCCACCGGCTCTGCCCTCATAGATCACGCCGTCAGGATCAATTACGTAGTTGTAGCCTATGTCGCCCCAGCCGCGCGTGATCGCGTGATAATACCACACTGCGCGCACACGAGCAGCATAGTCACCGTCACTGTTGGGTGTGGCGGTGTGATGGATGATAATATGCGTTACGCGTCGATACTTGGGGGTCCAGGTAGGGCTGCTCTCCCCGTCGGGCGCACCCCATTCCTGGCGTGGAACCATCATCGGTTTAGGCACGTCTGCCGGTGTACCCTGAATCATGACGTGTGGGCGTGGGGGATTGGGCGTGATCCCTGAGTTGATGAATGTGTATGTCAACTCGTGAAAGACCGGGCTCGCGCCCAGGTGGGCGGCTTGCAGGTTGATACGGCTCTGAACGAATTGATTGGTGCGGCCGTTGCCCGACTGGCTTACAGAGATCAGGCCACCATACGTCTGGGTGATGCTGTCCTGGGCCATTATCATATCTTCTTCGTTAGCTTGAGCCCAGGGAGACCATGCCACACCGTCCGAGCTGGTGCGTAACTCTACCGTGACAGAGGTATCCGTGCCCGTATCAGCCCACCAATGTGGTGCGACGTCCGTGAAGGGCATTTGCGCCCGCGTAGCATCGGATGTGAAGGTCGCCTGGAGAGTATTCTGCGGTAAGCGTAAGTCTCCACTAAAGCTGTGATCTTTCGCATCTTGTTTAGCGCTGTTGAACTGTGCGCTGTGGAGGGTATAGTCGGCCCCTGTGACAAGTGCCTGCCCCGGTCGGGAGCCGGTTCCCGTTGGCTCTCTTACTTCGGTTGGAGCACCTACCGCACTAAGCGGCACTAACGTTAGTGACAATAAGAGCACCACACCCAGCGCGAGGGAGCCCTTTAGCCCTGTGCGCGCTTGCGCGTGGCGTGTGAACACGCCTGGTAAGTTGCGCAGAGAGCGCATGTACAGCCTCCGCCGGTTCGGTAGTGTAGTGGGAAGAGTTAATATTGTTAGCTAAGGCCGAGTATATTGTGGAAAGGGGAGGGTGTCAACAGCCTACGACACCTATGACATATGAATCAACTCGATCTCGTAGTCCTCGAGTCCGCCCTCGGGAAGATTAGACTCAATATAGCTAACCACCTTTGAGAGCACTTCGTCAGCGTGGCGTGCGTCGGTGCTGACACAGGCGATCCCGAGCACGGCCCGCTGCCAGATATCATGGTCCCCGACTTCGGCAGCGGCGACGTGAAACTGGCTCGTTACCTTAACGAGCAGCGACTTTACGTCGTGACGCTTGTCTTTGAGCGAGTAATTCTCTGGTAGATATAGAGAAACGCGGGCGGTCCCAACTATCATAGGGTGTGCTGACGGCGCAGGAATCGCGCTAAGGCGTGAAGCGCATGGAAAGATCAAGGGGGAAGGTGTGAAGGGAGGCACCGAGCGGATTCGAACCGCTGGTCGAGCTTTTGCAGAGCTCTGCCTTGCCACTTGGCCACGGTGCCGTGCCTGTGGAATATACCATAGCCCTACGCTGGGTGTCAAGTTTGCAAAAAAAGATGCTCTTCCGTATAATAGCTAAGTCCCAAAAAGGTGTAACCCGGTGGCCTACACTTATGGTGGGCGTTGAAGATCACAATCTTAAGGGCATAATGGTGAGGGCTAATGTCGAAGTTTCGTCTCTTATCACAGCTAATGGAGAATGGACGTCTAACCTGGCGGCTGATGAACGACAAGAGAGTGCCCCGTCTGATCAGGCATGGTATACCTCTGGTAATGTTCCTCTATTTAATCATGCCTTTCGATTTCATACCCGACTTCATTCCGGGAGTGGGAGAACTCGATGACCTGGGCGTGGTTACACTGGGCATGAGCCTGATGGTAAAATTTGCTCCGAAGTATGTGGTGGACGAGCATAAGCGGGCTCTAGGTTATGATGTACCTGCTAACGGCTCGCTTGCAGATGAGCAGAGCGCGGATTACTGGGCCACTCCGGCTGCCGGTAAACGTCCCGGTGGACAACCAACCCGGCCCTTGTCTGCAAGACCTCAGAAGCCAATAGACGGCGAGTACAGTGTGCGCTCTGGGGACGAAAGCTAGAGAAGTCGGTTAGATATGACGGTTAGATAGGATTGGGTGCGCCGTAGTACGGATAGCATCGGCTAGAACGACAGGAGTTAAGTTTACGATGGCAAAAAAAACTGCTAAGTCTTCAACAAGCGTGACGCAGGGACGCACCGCAAGGGAAGAGCAGTGGCGACGGCGTGTAGCTGCCCAGTCGCAGCGCAATGTGCAGATGAACGCAGCCGCTACGCGCGATTACAGTGAAGAAGCTGTTGATATACCTGTATCCACTGGCACAGCTATGCCATCTGTAGTTGAAGCGCGCACTACGGTAATTCGTCCAACAAGCGCACCGCAGGACCGCCGTGCGGCAGTTGCCGCCCCTCAAAACGCCGTGCAGCGTCGAGCAGCGGCTGCCGGTGCAATGTCGAGTCGCACCACGCGCACTCGTTTAGCCACCAACACACTCAGTGTTGATGAGGAGATGGGCTATATCAAGAGCGACATTCGCAGGCTCATTATACTCACCGCTATCTGCCTTGCAATTATTGTCATTCTCTCCTTCGTGGTGCGCTAACAGCAGCACCAGTTGGTAAGGCACTGTCAGTAAAAGCACAAAGACTATCAGGCTCCTGAGCCAAGTAGTCTTTGTTTGTTGAAGAGAAAGCGCCCTGTTCTATGAGAACAGGGCACTTTCTCTTTCATAAAC
>JALYYZ010000385.1 GCA_030945985.1 Chloroflexota bacterium | reverse complement strand
GGTCAAGGTGCGCGACGTGTAAGCCTATCATCTGATCGCCGCCCGCCCGCAACTTTACCAGGACATGGAGTAGGGCCAGAGAATCAGCGCCTCCCGAGACGCCAATCACCAGGGGTTTAGCAACAAGGATCTGCTCGTAGCCATGCTCCCGTGCCCACGAAAGCACTCGCTGTGGCAGATCTTCGTACGGCTCTATTTTATGGCTTCGGGGCATAGACAGCCGTGTACGCACGATTGAGGTGGCGACGGGTGGTCTCGAACCACCGACCTAGGGTTTATGAATCCCTCGCTCTACCCCTGAGCTACGTCGCCATGTGCAGGATTTAAACTGGCTTGCAATAGTTGATCCCCAAAAGGACCAATCAAGTGCTTGTGAGTCCCCCTGCTCCGTCACCGAACCACCCCGCCTTGTGGCTGTTTCATGCTCATAGGGGCGCGGAACGCCACTTATTATAACAAGGCACGCGAAGTTGTGTCAATATTTTGGCAACAAAAACAAATCAAAACACGTAGGGTTTTGATTTGTTTTACTTTCAAAAGCTATGAGGTTGCCGGAAGTTGCCCTAGGAAGGCTTGGAAGCCGAGAGGAGTTCGTCCATTTCGTCCAGGCGCTGCTCGAAGAGATCGAGGGCTTGCTTGACCGGCTCAGGGGAGGCCATATCTACGCCGGCACCCTTCAACAGGTTTATGGAGTAGTCGCTGCCGCCGCTGCTCAGGAACTTTATGTACCGGTCGACTGCCGGCTGGCCTTCGTTGATGATCTGTCGGGATAGCGCTACCGCTGCCGACATGCCGGTGGAGTACTTGTAGACGTAGAAGCTGCGGAAGAAGTGCGGTATGCGCGCCCACTCTATTTCAACGTCTTTGTCTACATCTACGCCGCTGCCATGGTAGAGCTTGTTCAGGTCGTAATGTACCTGGGAGAGCATCTCGGCCGTGAGGGCTTCACCCGCCTCGGCCCGCTCGTGCGCGATCTTTTCGAACTCGGCGAACATCGTCTGCCTGTAGAGGGTGGTTCGGAACTGCTCAAGGCTGTAGTTTACCACGGCCATCCTTACTGATCTGTCGTTGGTGTTCTCGAGCAGGTGGTGTATGAGCATCTCTTCGTTGAGCGTCGATGCTACTTCGGCTACGAAGAGAGTGTAATTCGAGTAAAGGTACGGCTGGGACTTGAACGAGTAATAGGTGTGCATCGAGTGGCCCATCTCGTGTGCCAGTGTGAATACGTCTCGCAGGTTCTCTTGATAGTTGAGCAGCATAAAAGGGTGTACACCGTACACGCCCCAGCTATAGGCGCCCGAGCTCTTGTTGGGGGTCTCGTAGACATCGGTCCACCGGGAGCTGAAGCCCTCCTTCACGCCCACGCCATAGCCCTCGCCCATAGGTTTCACGGCCTCTGCCACCATCTCGGTCGCTTCGTTATATGTAATAATAGCGTCTACTTCGGGCAGGAGGGGCACATGCAGATCATACATGTGCAAATCGTTCAGCTTGAGCACCCGCTTGCGCATCTCCATATAGCGGTGCAACAGGTTCATGCGGCCATGCACCGCCTCAATAAGACCTGTGTAAACATCTACAGGGATATTATCCTTTGAGAGCGAGGCTTCTAACGAAGAGCTGTACTTGCGCGCACGGGAGTAGAAGAGGTCCGATTTGACCTGTGTGGCATACAGGGTCGCGATAGTATTGCGCTGGTTTGTGTAAGCCTTGTGGAAGGTATGGAAGGCGTTTTCGCGGACTTTGCGGTTTGTGGAGCGGATATAGCGGAAATATTGACCCTGTGTAAGCTCTACGGTCTGGCCTTCCTCGTCCTCTATAGTGCCGAAGGTCATATCAGCATCGGTGAGCATATCGTACGTCTGGCTTGGGCCGCCTGCAATCTCGCCGGCCGCCGCGAGCAATGCCTCTTCCGGTGCGCTCAGCATATGCTCCTGCTCGCGGAAAAGGTCGTGCATCTCGTGCTCGTAGAGGCGAAGGCCGTCGGACTGCACCATGAACGATTGGATCTTCTCGTGGCCTATTTGCAGCAACTCGGGGCTGAAATAGGCTGTGACTTCGCCTATGCGCGACCACAAGGCCATGGCGCGGTCGGCGAGAGCCTGGTAGTGCGCGTTGGTGTTATCTTCATCGCGGCGCATACGAGCATAGCTGAAAAGGCGCTCAAGTTTCTGGCTGATCGTGTCGCGCAGCTTCAGGGCTTCCAGGAGGGTCTCTTTCTCACCCAGCTTGCCGTTATATGTGGCAATTTGCTCCACGAGGGGTGCTAGTTCGGAGAAATCATTCTCCCATTGGCTGTCGTTAGGGTAAATGTCTTCAAGCCGCCATGTATACTCAGCGGGCACATCAGCGCGTGCCGGTAGGGTCTGTGTCACCATTGTGTTTCTCCTGGAGAATGAAGTCGGTGCGGCACGGGTGGGCCATCCCTGGCCGTATGGCACAAGTTAGGATCATTGTAGCACAGTCGCGAGGCAACAAAAAAGGGCCTTACGGCCCATCTTTGTACGGTAGCGGGGGTAGGATTCGAACCTACGACCTTTGGGTTATGCCTGCCACTGCAGCTTTGGCTGCCTGGTTTACCCAGTTTGTGGTCTGGACTTTCCCTTCACCCTCGACCGGTTTCCCGTCGTTAGGGTGCCTGCCATCAAGTCTCTACACCTTCTCCCGTGGCTGTTAAGCCATTGGGAACTTGGCTCGGGATTACCTTGCAAACGGCTTCCCCGAATTTGACAGGTTTTCGCATACAGGTTTCCCCGTATGCAGCCCATTGCTGAATTAACTCCCAAGCGTCACGGTACTGAGCGGACCCAGCCGTACGCTGGCGCTTGGCGGCTTCAACCATGTGAACTTCACTGGCGTAGCCTATGAATACTTCAACTGGAAAGACATAAAACAGATCAAGCTGTTCCACATAGACCAGGGCGAAGTCAAAATCCGTTAGCTCATACCTGTCCCGGAGCATTATACGCCGGTTCGTTTTGGTGCGGCGAGTATCTACAACATAGTTGCGGCGTTTCTCATCGTACCAAGCGCATTTGCATTGGATCTTAACGAACGAACCCTGGACCTCGAAGGCTAGATCATAGGGCGATCTGTCTCCGATGGGCTTGAGAACTCCCCAACCGCGCTTCAAAGCATGAAGACCGGCTGCCTATTCTGCAATATCCCCCCTAAGCTTCGTGTTCATATTCTTTTGTTAATCCTGCGGATTGAGCCCAACGAGCTGCCACTGCTCCACCCCGCGTCAACAAACTCAGTATACACCCCCTGCAAGGTAATGTCAAGGCGAGTTTGCAGGCGCGAAAAGCTCGAACCACTTCTGCCAGTTAGCCTCTTCAGGCGTGGGCGTAGCGACACTCTGCAGGGTGGCTGCCGGCTGGACGGCGCTGCCGGGCACGGCTGTGGCCTGGGCTGCACTGACGGGGATGAGCACTTCTTCGTTGGGCATTCTCAGGTTCAGGTCTTCTCGCGCTCGTTGTTCGATGTAGGGGTTCGACTGGTAATATTGCAGCTTGGTCCTGAGGCGTGTGTTGTTATCCTGCAAGAGGCCGTTTGTGATGCGCTGCGCCGACGCCTGGTCGCGTAGGTCGTGCTCCAGGATCAACTCCTGCCCATAACGCACCAGGAAGAAGA
>JALYYZ010000360.1 GCA_030945985.1 Chloroflexota bacterium | reverse complement strand
GAGTTGAGCCAGGCAGGGTCCGTCTCCTTCCCTCCCTGGGTCAGAGGCTGTAACTGCCCCGTGGCCGGGTCGTAAAGCTCAACTGTTTCCTGGTAGAGCTTGAAGCCGACCGCGAGCATAGTGCCTCCCGGCTGGCTGCGCACGGAGCGCATTGGCTTCTCAGGGTAGGCGGTGAGCGCACGCAGGCCGGTACCGTCAGTTCGCACCTGCCAGAGGTTGCCGTCACGTACAAAGGCGATCGCCTGCCCATCAGGCAGCCACGTGGGGCTGGAAGCGCCTCCATCGCCCGTGGTCAATTCTCTGGCTCCGCTCCCGTCGGCTGCTGAGGTCCAGATTTGAACGCTGCCGGTGCCGGACGCATCCGATGCAAAGGACAACATTTTCCCGTCCGGCGACCAGGCTGGATCGGCTTCGCGCGCGGCGGCCCCGCCTGGGGTCTGGCCTGATGCTGAGCCTGCCGCACTACCGGGAGCTTGACTTGTTAGCAGCTTCGCGCTGCTTGACTTCTCCTCCCTATCTGAGGAGTCCATCACCCACACCCTGGAGGTGCCAGAGCGCGCTGAAACAAAGGCCACCCTGCTGCCATCAGGGGAGACAGAGGGAGAGGAGCCACCCTTTGCGGTGAGGGGGCGGAAGAGGGTCTCTCCAGAAACCTCTGGGCGGTCCGCAGTAAAGCTCCATGCGTAAGGCTTGCTCAGCTTGTTCCCTGCATAGTCGCTTATCCCCTCTACAGCGACCCCTACTTTCTCGCCGTTTGCTGGTGGGTGCCAAGTGGCAGCAGGGCTCCCTTCAGCGACCAGGAGGGCAGGATAGATATCTACGGAGCCCTGGTCAGGCGAGTAGCGCAGCCCACCCTTTGCCTGTGCGGCCGCCCATGAATAGCCGGCATCACCTACCTTGACGCGCAGAGTGTCCAGGTCCAAACCAGAGTTGTCTGAAAGTGGCACTCGCACCCAATCAGGTGAGCCTACCCCGCCCGAGGGAGGATCGGGCGTGCCAACCTGCGGCGGCTGCCGATCGATCAACAGAGGCATGTGGGTGGCAGGGCCCCACTGGCCATCTGCGCCTTGCCCACGCAGGTGGAAGTACCACTGCCCATCCTCAGCGCCGGAGGGTGAGGGGAGCGTGGCAGCCGTGAGCGTGGTGCCCGGCTTTTCGGGAGGCACCGTGCCTCGCTGCCGGTCGAGGGTGTAGCTGTAAGCTACGTCGGTAACGCCCACAGGTGCGCTCCAAGAGAAGTATAGGGAGGGGGAGTTAGTGGGGCGCAGAGCCGCGAAGTTGTCAACATAGTAGGCGCTGCCTACGTCGCCGCTGTCTACGATTGATAGCTGCATATAGGCCACCCGGCGCACCTGGCCTAGCACCATCTCATCAACCTGGAAGCCGCTCGCCGCAGGTTGGGCGCTCTTGAGCAAGGCCAGCAGGTCTAACTGGTAGTGGTGCCAGGCGTCGTCGGGCACGAGTTTGGGCGCATTGATAGGCTCGACGTACCCTGTTGATGTGGGCAGGCTGGTGCCCATCTTGATCTGCCACCAGACGCCGTTGCTGCGTACGAGCAAGTCAGGCGCGTAATCAGAGGGAAGACGGTAGTCGAAGCTGACAACCGGGTAGCGCGCCGCATCGAAAGGCTTTAAGCTTACCCTGAGCAGCCGCTCACCTCCCGCGAGCCGCGTGACCTTCAGCGCCGAGCTGCCGGTAGATAACCCGGCGGCCTCGCCGGTTACCCTCTCCATGCCTGTGCCGGCAAGATCCAGCGCCTCCCATTGGCCCAGGTGTGACTCTGCATCATTGTAAAAAGCCACGGGCGAGGTGCTTGAAACAGCTACAGGCGCGGCATAGGTGCCGGCGGGCAAGTGCGCCCCTGCTGAGGGGTCTGCCGGTGAGGGGCCAAAGCTGTGCGACGTAAAGGCTGCAACAAGCGCGCGGCTGCCGCCGAAGCCTGTTAGCTGAACTGTGACTACCCCGCGCTGGGGGTCGGCCTTGCCGCCGATGTAGTGCCAGCCTGTCTGCGTGCCGTCGCCTATCATCACGCCCACCTGGTCGGGCGAGCTGTTCTGCTCGGTAGCGGCAAATGGCAGCTCAAGCGTGGCTGGGCGGCGGAAGAGCTCATCTGCGGGCATCACCTCGTAAGCTTCACCCAGCAGGGTGGCGTCCGCAGGCAAGCCTTCCCGCCACGCCTGGATAGATAGGGCCGGCTCCAGTTGTGACAGGGGCATGAGGGACATGACAGCGAAGGTGCGCCGGGTAGCCAGCGCGGGTATGGTAAGCTTTGCCTTGCCGTCGGGGCTGGTGATTGTCCCACCTGATGGGGTATCAGCCAGCCGTCCCACGATCACCGGCAGGCTGTCGCTCGCCTCCCGGCCATCCGTGCCGATCACGCGCAGCCTCAAAGTGTAGAGGCCGTTCAGGCCAGGGTCCTTCCAGGGCCTGTACTCGTCTATGCCTACATTCCAGTTGGCGAGATTGCCGGGGTTGAACAGCCTTATCGGCCGCTCCGCAGGCAAGAGCGAAGGAGAGTCGGACCGGGCGATGCTCTTCCATTCAGTTGGAGTTAGACCCTCGCCATACTCCAGCAGGTAATGGCTGAAGCCCTCCCCGTAAGCCTCACCGATAACAGGCACCTGGTTGCCCCTCACCACGCTGAAAGGGCCAGGCGTTACTATGTTGGCGACAAACGGCGTAATTGTAACTGGGTGCTCGGCAACCTGCTTGCCTTGCACGCTGAACCGCACTCTGTATGGGGCGTCAGGCACAGGAGCCCCTCTGCTATCACGGGCGTCCCATGTCAGCACACTGTATCCGGCTGCTGTGTCTGCGGCCTTCAGCAAGCTGCGCACCTGCGTGCCCTGGGTGTCAACTATCGTCGCGTCCAGGCGTGTGGGCGCTGCCAGGCGGAAGGCGATCTGGCTGCCATGGGTAGTAGTGAGCATCTGTATGGGGCGCTGCACAGGCATGCTCGACGGTGCATTATCTCGAAGGCGATTTGACGTGGTGGTGGGTCCCCACCATACCTTGCCGCCGTAGCTGCCATACAGAACGCCACTGATAGGGATCGCTGAGAGGCCCAGCTTATCGGCTGGGACCAGCAGGCGCACCCAGCCCGCCGCATGAGGCATGGACCCCATGGGATAGAGGGAGGGGCCGCCTCGCACGCCTCCCGTCTGCACAAGGTCCTCTCCCCAGTACGCGCGGTGCTCGCCGTCACCCGCGCCCGTGTAGAACTGCAGATATATCTCAGCGGGAGGGCGCTCAGGGTCGAGGTAGATATACTGGACGATGTTGGTGTCGGGCGTCGCCTTGAGCGGGTTGACCGCGTGGAGGAAATAGTGCATCTGGGGACCGGCGGAGGGGGAGCCGGTGTGACTTGGCATCGCGCCATAGGGTATGGTTGTGTCCCAGGCCCATGCACCCACCGCAGTGGCCCCGGCCGGCAGGCTCCCGCCTACGAAGGGTACAGGTGAGTCGTCATATAACGGGGTGTCGTCACCAAGTTGCAAAGAGGCAGAGGTCGTGACCGCTTGCGTGGACGAGATAGCGAGGGTAGAGGTAGGCACAACGGGCACGCCTGCTACCAACCCACCGGTGACGCGGGTAATCTGTAGGGGGGACGGAATTACCGCGTCAGCGACCGGGCGTACGTCCGGATAGACGAAAAATGGGTCGGCATTCCTTGCAAGGTTCCTACTACTATAGCCGCCTGATATTATACCGGCTCCCGACGCCGTACCCTCAGCGACCGCCGCCGCTTCAGCGGCGGTCTCGCCGGCGACTGTAACCGCTTCCCTGCCGCCCAGAGCTGCGGCCGCTTCTGCAGCCGCCTGCCCGGCGAGAATATCAGCTGCCGCGACTGTCCCAATGGCAACAGCTGCGAGTACCGCCAGCGCTGCTCCATGCCTCTGCGCCGCTCTTTGTTCCGGTGTGGGCCCGCCCGCACTGGAGCCGGGACGGCCCTGGCCTAAGCGCTCGGCGACAGTGTACAGGCTGTATGCGGCTCCGGCGTCTCCAGCCGGTGCAAGGTCTTTGCCTGCATTGTGCGAACTGTTCAGGCTCATGGTCGAGACATTGCCGAGACCTGATGGGCGAGCAGGATTGACAAGTTTATGTGGAGCGCCGTCCTTACCCAGCAGCACAAGACTATAGGCTGGGGTCTCCCCAGGAGTTATAAGAACAGTGCCTGGTTCTTGTAACGTGTATCTGTTGCCGCCCAGGGCCATGTCAAACCTGTCAAGATATTGAGTAGTCTGCTCTGCAACGGTGCGCTGGAATAGGTGTTGCTGGACGCTTGGCCTCTTCCGGCCGGTTGCCTCTGTTGACGAGGATTCGAGCCATATTTCGCTTTCCCCGTGGCCGAGCCCGCGCACCGTCACCGTTTGCGTAGCATCAGTTCGCCTCCCGTCACGCTCCAGGCTGCCTGTAATAACCTGGCTACCCACGTTGTTAGCTATGAGCCTGCTCTCGGTACGGCCTGTAGACCTGGTCACGCTCGTCCGGCCATTGCGCAGGACGTGCATAGTGAGGTTAGTAGTCTGCACACTGCCGGCCACGCTATTCTCCATATCTGTAGCCAGATCGAGAGAAGCTTCTACACCCGTGCCTTTGAGCGTGCCTGTTACGGTGCTCGACGCACTTAGCAGACTGCTCAGGTCGCTCTGCTCGATAACAGTGAAGCCCTGGCCGGTACGCGACTCCGTTTGCATAGTGAAGAAGAGCGCCCCGTCCAATGAGAGGGACTGCCCTTTCTCGTCGGTCGCTTCGATATGCCACTGACCGCTATCCAGGAGCCGGTTTGCATCCCCTTGCGCGCTACTGTCGTCCCTCTGCGAGCTGAGCGTGGTCACGTTCCAGCCTGCGGCTTGAAACCCGACCTTGATAATCTGGTTCATGGCTGCATGTACAGCTCTCGACGCATCGTACGAGGCTTGATTCTGCTGAGCCGGCGCTGCCGGTGCTGGCGTTGCCGAATTTTGGCTCGCGTCCTGTTGCAGCGATGTGGTTGCTGCGGACGAAGCATGCGCTTCATCACGAAATAGTAGCCCAAAAGCCAGCACCAGGGCGACAGCTAGATTCGTTCGCCGAATGCGAAGGCGAGAGTGACGAGGGCTTACAGGCATCTTCTTATCTCCTTTCCTTGTGTCGACGCTCTACTTCGACCTGGGTGCTACCCCTGTTTCGGCCAGACGCTTACCCGGGTTGCCGGCGCCGTCCGCGAGCGTTACTGTATAGGTGTAAATGCGACCATTGCTCAGTCCTATATCGATGTAAGTGGTGGCGGTGATGGGTGTAGAATTCAGGGGTGTGCTGCCTCCGTTGCGGTACACCAGGTAGCCGGACGCTCCTTGTGCCGCCTCCCAGGTGAGATTCACGACAGTGTCTCCCGGCTCGGCTCGGAGCGTGCCGCCTGCCGAGGCCGCTTTTGTCGGCTGGGGTGTAATGGGCGACGGACCCGCATCCTGCCTGGGCGCAACCAGGATGAATGCGCCTCCAACCAGGAGCAAAAAGACTATCAGTGCGCCTGCCATTTGTATATACTTACGTGGCTTACGTGGCATTTCTATACCTCTACAGGAGCGCTTACATGCGTGCTGTTGTACGCGCCATGCTTGAATAACTTCTGTCTATCTTGCATCTCTTTCATGTAATCACGGCTGATATGTGTCGGGATAAACCTCCCAGTGGTCTACATTGGCGTACTGCAAGTGAGGACCCTGGCTGAAGTCGTACCCCTGCCCGCTCTCATTGGTAAGCACGTAAATCTCCTTCCTGGTAGGGTCGGGATAAATCATGAACCCGCCGATGAAGTATTTTATCGGCACACCGCCCGCGCCGCTCGAAGCTGCCACCATCGTGACGGCATTACCCGTCGGGTTGCCGAGTTTGCTCTTTAGCTCCGCGTTCTGCGACCACACGCCGGCAAGATAGGTGGTCGACTTGTAGCTCCCAATACTGCTTGTTGGTAGAGGCGTGTCCGGGTCTATGTCTATCGGGAAGATGTGGTAGCTTTGGGCCGTTTTATCGTCAAACAAGGCATGTATCTCTTCAAAGGAGTGGTTCGAGTAGGGGTTATATCGCAGCACGCCGAGCATAGAGCCATGCTGAAAAGTCTGCCGTGTCAGCGTGGCGTCGTACGC
>JALYYZ010000330.1 GCA_030945985.1 Chloroflexota bacterium | reverse complement strand
GCTTGAAACCGCAGTTGTCAGGGCGCTCTTGAGAGCAGCCGTATCTAGCGATTGTCCTACAGCTGAGGCGATGATAAGCACGGAGCCGCCGTCGCCAATCTCAAGCTTGCTATCGGCTGCCGGCTTGTCCACCTCCAATGCTATCTGCGCTACGGCTTTGTCGATCATAGCAGGGTCATTCTTGAGGACCGGTGTAACACCGCTGCCTCCGAAAAGCGCACCCATCTGCTGTTGCAAGTTATTCAGGAGGCCGCTGTTGCGCCCATAGAGTAGCGCTGTGTCCAGCGTCTTATCAACATCGATGGCCAGGCCGAGCGCCGCAGGCTGTAGATTCCAGCTCTTGCCGGCTCCTGACACCTTGACGGTACCACCAGGATAACCCGACGCTGCCTGCACAAGCGTGGCCCGCGCTTCCGCTTTGCTCATCCCTCCGAGGTCGCGCCCAAGCACGTTCACGCCCTTATAGACTTTACCGGCCTCTACAGCATTGTAGGCAACCGCGAGCATTGGAAGTGACAGCACCAATATAAGGAAGCCTACCACCAACGTACGACGTAGCGATGCCTGGCGGCCGACGTGCGCGGCGCGCTCAGCCTTTGCAATCGGCTCAGTTGCCTGGACATGCGCCACGCGCACTTCTGGGGGGTTCACAGCGTCGGTACGTTGCATTGGGAAGGGTTCTCCATAATGGAAAAGAGGGATAATTTCGGAATTTTAGGGCTACTGGGCGGGTACAGGATGCCCGGCTAAAGAGATAGCCAATGAGGTGCGCCCGCGACCTATGTGCCAGTTATCTTACCATATGGAGCATGCGCCTAACAACCAATATAGGGGTGATTCCAGCACTTTCCTGATCGAAATCAAACAAATGCCCGACGCCGGAAAAGTGCTGAGCCTGACTGCTCAGCCCCCTGTTTCACCGTCCGCAAATATGTACCGGTGGGTCGTTTGGTTCTCCACCTCTATTCAGGTACAATACAGCACAATACAGCAATCTCAATTGGAGAAAACTAAAGAATGGCCCTCAACCTCGGAATAATAGGCTTGCCGAAGAGCGGTAAGACTGCCCTCTTCAACGCGATAACCGGCAGCAACGCTCAGACTTCGGCCTTTTCATCAGGCGAGCAGCCCAACGTGGCGGTGGTCAAGGTGCCTGACCCTCGACTTGGAGTGCTTGCGCAGATGTATAACCCTCGCAAGACTACCCC
The DNA here is from genome assembly GCA_030945985.1 of Chloroflexota bacterium. Taxonomy (GTDB): domain Bacteria; phylum Chloroflexota; class Chloroflexia; order QHBQ01; family JADMIH01; genus JADMIH01. The sequence goes on along the minus strand of JALYYZ010000330.1, from coordinate 931 downwards.
GGCCGATGTGCAATTCACTGACGTTGCAGGTATGTCGGCCACGGCCAAAGAGCGCGAGGCTAAAGAGCCTATCAGCCGCCAAACATTGGGCTTCATCAGCAGTGTGGATGCTCTTGTGCTGGTTGCCAGGGCATTCGATAACTCGTCCGTGCCGCTGCCTGAAGGCACCGAAGGCGTAGACCCTGTTCGCGATGCCGAGTCGGTCATGCTGGAGTTGGCCTTCTCCGACCTGGGCATAATCGAGCGGCGCATGGAGCGGATCAAAGGCGAGATAGCAAAGCTCAAAGGCCCCGAGCGCGAGCTTCGCGAGCGTGAGCAGGAAGTGCTCACCCGCATCGGCCCAGAACTTGAGGCCGGCACAAACATCCGCGACATGGGGCTGAGCGAAGACGAGGAAAAGGCCGTTCGTAACTATGGCTTCCTTACGGCCAAGCCGGTGCTGATGGTGGCCAATCTGGGTGAGAATAATCTAGATAAAGCAGGCGAGATAGAAGCAGCCATGCGCAGCAGATGGCCGGGCACGACCACCGATGTTATCGCCATCCCCGCTCAGCTTGAGATGGAGATGGCCCAACTTTCCCCCGAAGACGCGGTGGAGTTTCGAGAGAGCCTCGGTATGGGGCCGTCACGCCTGGGCGAGGTAGTCAGTAAGTCGTACAACCTGCTGGGGCTGATCAGCTTTCTCACGGCAGGTGAAGATGAGGTGCGTGCCTGGACGATACGCCACGGCACAAACGCTCAGCGCGCAGCGGGAGCTATACACTCGGACCTGGAACGTGGCTTCATTCGCGCCGAGGTGGTCCACTTTGATGACCTGATAGCCGCAGGCGGTATGACAGAGGCCAAGAAGAGGGGCACGGTGAGGAGCGAGGGCAAGACTTATTTGATGAAGGACGGGGATGTCACAAACGTTCTTTTCAACATTTAATGC
>JALYYZ010000277.1 GCA_030945985.1 Chloroflexota bacterium | reverse complement strand
CGACAAGAGCGCCAGCCACAGTAACCAGAGCTTCCAGTGCGCTATCTCGCTCCGTTCGAGCTAATGATTGGTCTTCCATTTACTTTTTATATCCTCTGCGGAATAGACACTGTTGCCAATAAAGGCTCATTATTCCACAGTAGAATCATACCAACTGTGAGTACAGGTGTCAATCACCTGGGTGCCTTTTGTGCCACTCTGCTGTGATTGCGGCAGGCATATGGGCGTGCTAAACACGTGCCAAAAGGGATCGCGATTCAGGCTAAGAGGGACCAAAATGGCAACTATTGCACACACCTCAACTTTACACCTTGTATCAATGGATGGAGAGACCATAGGTGATGCCGAGATGTTCAACGGCCTGTGGACCGTGGAGCAATATTTTCGCCTTACAGATCAGAGTAACAGACACTTTGAGTTTACCGACGGCTCAATTGAGGTGCTGCCGATACCCACCAGGCGGCACCATGTTATATCGCGCTTTCTGCTACGCCTATTGCTCGCATTTCTCGAGCCACGGGGAGGTACAGCGTTCTATTCCCCTTTGCGTGTCCGAGTACGTGAGGGGAAGTTCCGTGAGCCTGACCTGATTGTAGTGCTGGATGAAGACGATCCCAGGCTGCAAGATACCTACTTCCTGGGAGCCTATCTAGTCGTGGAGATAGTTAGCCCTGATAACCCGGAGCGCGACATCATCGTGAAACGTGCCGACTACGCGGAAGGGCTCATACCCGAGTACTGGATTGTCAACCCCATTGATGAGATCGTCACAGTGCTCAGGCTCGAAAGGGAGGAGTATGCTGAGCATGGGGTGTTTCAGCGTGGTGATGCAGCGATTTCTTACCTTCTAGAGGAGCTTGCTGCGTGGGTAAGCGCCATCTTTGATGCGCGTTAGGGTAGGTTCTTGTTGTATCTGAGAGGCGTTGACGAAGCGTAACTACCTCTGGTACAATAATCCTGGAGAGATGGCGGAGTGGACGATCGCGTCCGTCTTGAAAACGGATGACCGTTGAGGTCCGTGGGTTCGAATCCCACTCTCTCCGCTCCTGGGCTATTTAAGGGTGTGGTTTTCGACCACACACTTTTTGCGTACTCAGAACTGCACGTAATTGGACATCTCAGGCGTTGTGGTAGGCGCATCTATCTAGCAGACCCTGCCATATGTATTATCTGGTTTATGCCAACTAATGCAGCTTCATGAACCCTTTAGCTTTTGAAAGAGAGACAACAAATCAAAACACTGGGTGTTTTGATTTGTTGTCTTTGGAAGAAACGCTCTTTCCCAAGAGGTCGCTGGAAGAGGCACTAAGTTGTAATTATTTTGTTCCATTCTTGCTCACCCATGTGAGCAAGAATGGAACAATTGATACTTTCCTGGTAAGACATTGATGGGTGTGGGTGGCTAGGCTACCCGGATCGCAGCACCACTACGCTGAGAACCATGTATAGGCTAAAAAGACACACCCCGGCGTAGTGGTGCTGTTGTTTGACATGGTACCCGCCTCCCTGCTACAATTCGTGGGACCTGTGTTACGCAGGTAGAGTAAGGAGGGTCTATGCGCCGCTTTTTGGTACTACTCGGGTTGGCTCTGTCCGTGGGGCTTACTGCTGCTCTGTTGAGCAGTGAGAAGAGTGCCGAGGCCGGAGTGCCTCCGCTTACAACTTCGCCACACGGACCGGGCGCACCCCTTTCTACTTGCTCTTACACCTTGCTCAACTTCAACTTTTCGGGCACCGGGCCTGCGGAGGCACGCCGCCCTTTTACGACTACTACCGGTGACACTTTTGTGCAATACCTGCCCGCTCCTCCTGTCACATCGACAGACACGTCTACGGCCACTCTGCTTCTGAACAACGGCTTTGGGGGCAACGTTTCGGGCGGCATTACCGGCACCTTCACTATCACCAACCTGAACGGCCTGGCTGTTACCGGCTCCACACTTGGTAATGGCGCTCGCGGTTTTCAGATCAACCAGATCGTGATCAGCGACCCTGTAGGCACGATTACCGCCGTTCTGGCGCTGAACGAGGCTTCTTTCTCGACCACGTCGCCGTACTACCCACGTAGCGTTGGAGGCTACCTGCATAGCACCGCTACAACGGGCATCTATGCGCCATACAGGTACGAGGGTGCTATCGCCGGCACAATGTTCCAGTTCGGTGGTGCCGTGACCTTCAGTGGTGGTGTTGTAGGTCGCCTCTATACAGGGGCTACCACGTTGAACGAGGTTTTCGTGGCGACACGCAGCTTACCGGAAAATCGTCGCCTCTCATTTCAGCCGACCGACGTTATCGCTCAGTTCCGCCATGCCGACTTTGCTGTAGGCGGCACGTCGACTATGACCGGGTATGTTACGCCGCGTAGCCAATTTGACGGTACGCTCATTGGCACTCTCAACGGCGTTTTCGCGTTGGACCACGATACAGCGGTGGTGACTAGTGGGCCGAACGCGGGAAGGGGTTGGCTGACAGGTAACCTCAGCTTTGTGGACACAGGTGGGGATGCTCTCACTGGGCCGGTACTTGCCGACCTTACAAACAACAGTGTGTCAGGCTATTTCTTCCAGGCGATAGGCACGGGGGTCTATACAGACAGCGTGCTCTTCGCGACGCTTGACGGCAACTTGCAAAACGGCGGTACCTTCTTCTCAGGGCAGATCAACGGCATCTACTGCGCGGCGTCGAGCTTTACTACAAATACACCTACAGGCACGCCTACTGCAACCGGCACGATAACCGCAATGCGCACGGCTGGTATGACGCCATCAGCAACCTCCACCAGTATCCCATCTTCTACTCCTCTTGCTCCCAGCGCCACGCCTACATTCTGCGCGATCAACTTTACCGACGTGCCGTCAGATAGCACCTTTTACACATACGTAAGGTGCCTGGCGTGCCGTGGCGTGATGGGTGGCTATGCCTGTGGAGGCACCAACTCGCAAACCGGGCAAATTGAGCCGTGTGATAGCGGCAATAACCCTTACTTCAGGCCAGGCAACCTCATCAGTCGCGGCCAGATAGCCAAGATAGTATCGAATGCAGCGAGTTTCTCGGATGATCCAGGGTCCCAAATATATGAGGATGTAGCGCCGGGTAGCACTTTCTACCTATGGGTAAACAGGCTCTCCAACAGAGGCTACATGGGTGGATACGCCTGTGGTACTCGGCCCGATGAGCCTTGTGGCGCGCAGAGTAGACCGTACTTTAGGACCAACGCCAATGCTTCGAGGGGGCAGCTATCCAAGATAGTAAGCAACACGGCAATATTTAACGAGCCCCACTCGGACCAGACGTTCCAGGATGTGCCCGCTTCGGAGCCCTTCTATATTTACATACAAAGGCTTGCCTCAAGGAACGTCATGGGCGGCTATGCTTGTGGCGGCACGAACCCCGAGAGTGGGCAGACTGAACCGTGCGTGGCTCCAGGCAATATGCCCTACTTCAGGCCGGGTAATAGTGTCAGCCGAGGCCAGGCGTCGAAGATAGTGGCGAACGCCTTGTCACCGAACTGTAGCCTATCAAGCTGCGCAGGAGTGCCAACCTCGCTCGATATGAGCATAACTCCGAGCAACTGCACGCCGGCGGGCACCAGCCTCGGGTTCCAGGGCCATAACTTCCAGCCTCTAGAGGCTGCTGAAGTATACGTTACTGGACCTCATGGAAGCATATTTGGCACCTCTTTTCAGTTGCATGCCGACAACAACGGCGATACCGGTGTAGTGACCTTCCGCACTGCTCCCGCTGGTCCTCTAGGTGTTTGGAGGGTGACGATGGAAGGTGTCACTTCACGCCACATGGCTTTAGGCTATTTTAATCTGACGCCGCCTTAGTTCTGTCTGACCGTGGTGCTCTGTAGTTTCAGGTTGAAAAGGTCGCTGCTATGATAGGCATAGCAGCAACCTTTTGGCTAAAGAACCACACTTATGTGCCGGACTGCTGCCTGGTTAAAGTCCATTTCTTGCAATAGCGCCTTACTATCTGTATAATTTGCCTTTCCAGGGCGTCAACGTACCGATGTTTCTTCTATCAGAGCAGATATGCAGAAAGGATCACTAAACATGAGGAAGTCTTCAACAACACAGGGCCGCCCACGCTTTTTGTGGGCAGCGTTGGCCGGAACGCTTTTCGCGTTGGCGGCTCTCGCCGGCGGGCTTGCAGCGCGGCCGGCATCGTCTAGCTACGCCTCTACTCCTTCGGGTGGCAGGCTCACTGATACCCAACGCAGCCTTGCCTGGCAGGGGGCGCAATACCTGGCGGGCACGGTGGTGGCGGACCGCAGCCTATGCAGTGTCCCAGGTAGGTGCGATAGCTACGGACTCTTTGTGCAACTTCCCGCGGGTTACACCCTCACTCAGCAGATAAGCATGACCGTGCTTATCACCTGGACAAACTCGATGGACGATTACGACCTGTATGTGCTCGACCCGGCGGGCGATGTAGCCGCCAGTTCCGCCAGTGGAGCGGGTACTTCTGAGCAAGCGGTTGTTATCTGTCCACAGACTAATGTCACATATACGGTGCAGGTGGTCCCTTCCACTATACTGAGCGCACCGTTCAGCACCTACAACGGCAGCGCGCATCTCGGCGTGGCTCCCGGCAACGCTTGCGACCCTAATGTGCCTCGTCCACCAGGGCCTCCCCATGACAGTGGGGGTATTACCTTCAACGCGAGTACCATCGTCGATCTGCAGCGGCAGGTTGGAGAGCCTGACATCGCTTTCGCGCCCAACGGAGATATATACGCCAGCGGTCCCTGGGGTACGGCCACCCAGCAATCTTTCGCGTGGAAGTCGGTGGACAATGGCGACACCTACCACACGATCAATCGCATACGGCCCGATGTGGGCCCCGGAGGCGGCGACACCTCGACAGAGGTAGACGACCAGAACTTCCTCTACTTCACCGACCTGGAAGGTCTGGCTAACATCTCTGCGTCGCGCACCACGGACGGCGGCAACACCTTTACGCGCAACTCGGCTGCCTCCCAGTTCGCGGGCGTTGACAGGCAGTGGATGGCCATCGACAACGGCGCTACTCCATTGGCTGCGGACAACACCCAGTTCCTCACATACAGGCAGGCCGCCCTGGGCTCGTATGTGGCATCGGCTACCGATGGGCAGACGTTCGTGCCGGCGCAAGCCAATCCGGCTGCCTCGATCAACGACGGTGCGCCTTGCGGCGACCTCCGCTTCGACCCGGTGAACCGTTATCTTTACCTGCCTTGCGGCAAGGCGAATAAAGTAGAAGTGTCAGCCGGCCATGTGGCCCTCAGCCAGCGCACAGGTATCACCTTTACCACGTCTCTTGCCGGCAACGCCCTTGGCTCTGCTGCCAGCCTTTTCCCAGTGCTGGCAGTAGACACGACCGGCAACGTATATGTGACCTATGTAGATAGCGCCGACCACAATGTCTATCTCACTTACTCGATGGATCACGCCACCACATGGAGTCCGCCAATCAGGGTGAATGGCAATGATGCTAACACAGCCCTCTTCCCCTGGATAGTAGCAGGTACAGATGGGCGCGTGGCAATTGCATATATAGCTACTGACACATATGGCGACCCCAACAACTTCCCCAGCTGGTTCAACGATAAGCCTGCGGCAACAGCCATCAAGTGGAACCTGTACGTTAATTACTTGAGTGGCGCGAACACAGCCAATCCAACTAATTACCAGCAGAAAGTCACTCAGCACCCGATGCACTACGGACAGGTATGTACAAGTGGCACACTCTGTCTGGCTACGGGCGGTGACCGCACCATGGCCGACTTCCTGACCGTACAGCACGATAACCGTGGCGCTATCCGTATCATCTACACTGACACCACAAACCAGTATCATGGGGCATCGGTCTTTGAGGCGCGGCAGCTTACTGGACCTTCACTCCTCGGCACTACCCTGGGTGATCCTACTCCGGCCAACCCTGTCACCGACCCGGTGGGCGACGCCCAGTACCCACATTTTGGCCCCACCGGACCTGGGCCTAACTACGACGCGCTTGACATAAAAGGCGTAGGCATTATTTCCGACTCGATGAACATCACGGTGAGCATGACGATCTCCAATCTGAACGCATCTCGTGTGCTGCCAGGAGCCTCATCAGTGCTATGGCTTACACGTTGGCAAGAGAAGTCGTCCGGTGACTTTCAAGAGGAGAGCTACCGCATCTACTACGCCGGGGCCAGGTCAACGGCAGGTGGAGCGCCGACCTTCTTCTACGGTACGGGCACTGTGGCAACCGGCACGGGGGTCGGCTGTACAGACACAACTCCTCAGAACTGCAAGCTGGTGCAGTACCCGGCGCAGTTCCCCACCACGGGCGTCTTCGACCAGACGACCGGCCAGATCCTTATCAACGTGCCTCGTCGTGGCGTGGGCGATCCTCCCAATGGAGCTTTCCTCTACTCCGTAACCGGGTATACCCTGGGCACGCGAGATAGCAGCGCCGACTTCTATGACGATGTTGACGTGTCTAAGGCGTTTACTACGCAGTTGGGTGGTACTCCACCCGCACCCTGTACGCTTGGCTTCCCTGATGTGCCTGTGGGTAGTCCCTTCTACGAGTTTGTGCGCTGCCTGACCTGCCGTGGCATCGTGAGCGGCTTCTCTGATGGGAACTTCCGCCCAGGCGCTTTTGTCACAAGGGGCCAGCTTACTAAAATCGTGTCAAACTCAGCCGCCTTCAGCGATAGCGTCAGCGGCCAGACGTACGAGGACGTGCCACCTGGCAGCACTTACTATACTTACACTGAGCGCCTCACGAGCCGCGGTTACATAGGTGGATACGCCTGTGGCGGCCCGGGCGAGCCGTGCGGCAGTGGCAACAGGCCATACTTCAGGACGAACAACCTGGCGAGCCGTGGTCAAATATCCAAGATCGTGAGCAACGCCGCCGGCTTCAGTGAAACCTACACCAGCCAGAGCTATGAGGATGTGCCCCCCAGCAGCCCGTTCTATGTCTATATAGAGCGCCTCAGCTCCCGTGGTGTCATCGGTGGCTATGCCTGTGGCGGCCCGGGCGAGCCGTGTGGCAGCGGCAACAGGCCATACTTCAGGCCGGGAGGCAACGCTACAAGGGGGCAGACCGCCAAAATATCTACAAATACCTTCTTCCCCGGCTGCGTGACGCCAAGCAGACCGAGTAAGTAGCTGGACTTCGGCTACTCGGCTACTCTCAATGTCCTGGCTGGCCGAAATCCCCAGAAGGATTAGAGAGATTTATGGACACAGATAGAAAGAGCAAAGAAAAGGATGAGACGCGTCTCATCCTTTTCTTTGCTCTTTCTGTCCAATTTGCCAGACTCTATCGCCGGTTCACCGTATAGACGCCGAGTAGCACCAGCAGGCCGCCGCCTATCTGGAAAGGGGAGAGCGTCTCGCCAAGTAGCGGTACTGCCGCGATGGCCGTTATCACCGGCTGTGACAGCAGGCTGACCGCCGTGAGAGGCGCTGGGAGATGGCCCAGGGCGTAGTTGATAGACAGCCAACCGAGCACATGAGAGACTAGGCCCAGCGCGAAGAGTGCGCGCCAGGTGTCAGCGGAAAAGCCCCATAGTGTCTGCCCCGTAACCAGCACATAGGCCAGCAGGAGAATGGCGGCTACTGCCGATGATATCCACATAAACGAGAGAGTACCAATGTAGCGCCTGACCCGACCGGTGCCAAGTAGATAGCCCGCGTAGAAGAGGCTGCTTATCACTGAGAGTACGTCGCCCCAACTGAGGGATGGGTGCTGCCATACATCGTGCCCCACAACGATAGCAGCGCCGGCCAGGGCAACCGCCATGCCTGCCCAGAAGCGTCGCTTCAGCATCTCGTGGAAGAAGAGTAGCGCTCCCAGGCTCACCCAGAGTGTGGAGGTATTGCCCAGGAGAGTAGCGTTGGCCGCAGTGGTGATGCCCAACGCGGTGTTCCAGGTAGCAAGGTCAAGCGCAAAAAAGAGACCTGTCAGGGCAGTGACGACCAGGATGCGGGTGGGGCTATATCTACCCGCGGCTTTCTCTTCCTCTATGACATCGGGTTGTGCCGCAGCTTGCCCACGCTGCCGGAGCCATTGCACTGCGAACGGCACAGCCAGCACCAGGGTTGCAATAACTACACGGTAAAAGGCTGATACAGAGCCCGGCACACCCGCCCATCTGGTGAATATCGCTGAGAATCCTATACACACGGCTCCCACCGTGAGAGCTCCATATGCTCGCATAGGCCGTGGCGTATAGGTAGTTTTCTGCGCGGCGGGCCTTATGCTGTCTGACAGTGTTGCTTGGGGGGCTGCCATGTTATCGCACTGCCGAGCCCTGAGCGTCTACTGCGGCTTCTTGCTCCTGGTACTGTAGTTGGTAGAGGCGGTAATAGTAGCCGTTGCGTCGTATCAACTCCTCGTGTGTGCCATCTTCCATCACCTGGCCTTTGTGGAGCACGATGATCCGGTCTACATGCTTGATTGTGGATAGGCGGTGGGCAATGATGATGCTGGTGCGCCCTCGCATCAGTTTTAGCAGGGCGTCCTGTATGAGCGCCTCGGTCTCTGTATCGACACTTGAGGTGGCCTCGTCCATCACCAGCAGCACGGACGGGTTGAAGGCGATAGCGCGAGCAAAGGTGAGTAATTGCCTTTGGCCCACCGAGAGGTTGGAGCCACGCTCCCTGATCTCATGTTCGTAACCATCAGGAAAGCGGTCGATAAAGGTATCGGCGTTTACAAAATGGGCAGCCTGGCGCACCTGCTCGTCAGTTATCTCTTCGTCGAGCAGACGTATATTGCGTGCAATAGTGCCGGAGAAGAGCACAGGATCTTGCAGCACCACGCCTATGTGTCGCCTCAGCTGGCTCTGCGGGGCGTCTCGCACGTCTACATTGTCCAGCAGGATAGCGCCGCTTTGCACATCGTAGAAGCGACTGAGCAGGCTGATGATGCTCGTCTTGCCCGCGCCCGTAGCCCCCACGATCGCTACACTGGTGCCCGCAGGTATCTTGAAGCTGATGCCTTTCAGGACAGGTTCCTCCGGATTGTAGGCGAAATGGACATCTCTGAACTCGATGTCTCCTGCGACCTTCTTGAGCTGGGTTGGATTAGCCTTGTCTACTATAGTGGGCTGCTCATCGACCAGCAGGAAAACACGCTCGGCAGCGGCCATAGCGCCCTGCATGATATTGTACTTGTCAGCGAGGTCGCGTATCGGCTGGAAGGCGCGTTCAGTGTACTGAAAGAAAGCCACCAATGCGCCGAGCGACACTGTGCCCATCAGCACTTCGCCTCCGCCGTACCAGAGCAGCGCGCTGACAGCCAGCACTGATAGAAAGCTGACGATGGGGAAAAAGTAGCAGAAGACTTTGAGAGCGTCTACGTTTGCGTCAAGGTAGCTACGGTTAAGCTCGTCGAATTCGCTGTACTTACGCTTTTCCCGGTTGAATAGCTGCACGACCAGCATGCCCGAGAGGTTTTCTTGCAGGAACCCGTTGACTTTAGCCAGGCGCACGCGCGTCTGCCGATAGGTGGTGCGCATACGCCGTTGAAACCACTGGCTGGCTATGTAGATAACAGGTAGCACGGCCAGACTGACCAGGGCGAGCCGCCAGTCGAGGATAAACATTATCAGAACGACGCCAAGCAGGATCGCCAGGTCGCCTGCCACCGTCACCAGGCCCGAGCCGATAAACTCATTGAGCGCATCTACGTCGTTGGTCAAGCGGCTGATGAGGCGGCCTACAGGATTGCGGTCAAAATAGCCAAGAGACTGGTGCTGCAGGTGGGAGAAGATCTGCAAGCGCATATCGTACATAACGTTCTGACCTATCTTCTGCATGATATAGTTCTGCGCGTAGCGTAGTACGAACGCAAGGGCGAGAGATAGCACGAAGAGCCCCATGATAGGAGGCAGCGTATCCAGCCTTTTCGGTGTTATGGCTGTGTCGATTGCCACTTTAGTAAGATAAGGCCCTGTGAGCTCAGCAAACGCCGTGGCGATGATCAACACGAACGCTATTGCCACATCGCGCTTGTAGGGCTGCAAATAGCCGATGATCCGCCTCATGAGGCGCGGATCGTACGCCTTGCCTAATATTTCGTCTTCGTGTACCGCTATGCTACTCATCTCTTAGTAATCCTTTGCTCTACTCCTCCAGTGGATCGACCCCAAGTTCCGAAGATAAGAGCTCTCGCCTGTACATCTTGGCGTAAATACCTCTTCCCGCAACCAGTTCAGGGTGAGTGCCGCTCTCGGCTATTACGCCGTCCTGTAGCACTAATATCTGATCGGCATCCTTTACTGTGGAGATGCGTTGCGAAATGATAATGCTTGTGCGGTCCTTCATCACTTCTCTCAGGCCCGCAAGTATCTCCGACTGCGTATGTGTATCTATGCTTGAGAGGGCGTCGTCCAGTATAAGTATCGCGGGATCACGCATCACGGCACGGGCAAGAGCAGTACGTTGCTTCTGGCCCCCGGAGAGGGTCACTCCGCGCTCGCCGATTACTGTATCCAGACCTTCGGGGAACTGGTCCAGGTCTTTGCTGAGGCGGGACACCTGGGACGCTCGAGCTACCATGGCCTGCTGGGGCTCGTCCACACCAAAAGAGACGTTCTCACTCAGGGAAGTTGAAAAAAGGAAAGTATCCTGTGGTACGTAGCCGATATTACGCCTCAGCACGGCTAGAGGTATCCGGCGTACGTCAATACCATCTACCAGCACATGCCCCTCCTGGGCTTCATGCACCCGCGCGATGAGATTTACGATGCTTGTCTTGCCTGCTCCGGTCAGGCCCACTATGGCAAGTGTGCTGCCTGCAGGAGCATGGAAAGTGACCCCTTTCAAGACAGGACGCTGATCGTAATGCAGGCTCACATTAGCAAAGCGGATGTCGCCTCTTATACTCTTTACCTCTTGTGTGCTGATGCTGTCTGCAATTTTCGTTGTCTTGCCCATAAGCTCGCGTATACGGTGCATGGAAGCGGCTCCTTGCTGGTAAAGGCTTACCACCCAGCCGAGCGCTATCATCGGAAAGGAGAGCATCATCAGATAGCCGTTGAACTGTATAAATTGGCCGATGGTGAGTTGGCCGTTCACAACCTCTGTACCTCCCACCCACAGGATAGAGACAGCCGCCAGGCCCAGCACAAGGCTCATCATCGGCCAGAGCAGCTGGTTGAGGCGTTGATATTCCAGTGAGTGGCGCAGATAGTCTCGGTTCGCCGCCGCAAAGTGTTTTACTTCGTACTCCTCCTGGGCGTATGCCTTCACAACTCGTATGCCCGAGAAATTCTCCTGTGAGTATGTAGAAAGCCGGCCAAACTGCGCCTGCACATTCTCGTAGCGTGCGTGCATTTTTCGACCTATGATGACAAAAGCGATAGTTACAAGAGGCATGAAGAACATCAAAATTAGTGCGAGAGGTAGATTGATACCGACCATCAAGGCCGAAGCAAGTATAAACATCAGCATGGTACGTACGCTGTTGCTGATGCCTGGTCCCAGAAAACCGCGCACAGCACTGAGGTCGTTGGTAGCACGGGCCATAATGTCACCTGTGTGAAGCCCTTGGAAGAAACCCTGCCCCATGCGTTGGAGGTGGGCAAAGAGATCATTGCGCAGCTCATACTCAACGACGCGTGAAACGTGGTTGATAAGATAGCGCCCGAAGAAATCTACTACAGCTTGCAACGCTGCCAGGGCCAGGATAAGAGCAGCGATTAAGGCTATATCATTCTGCGACCCATCGGGCTTCATTTTGTCTACAGCTGACCCTATAAGATAGGGCTGCGTAAGCGAGAGCAGAGTAGTGATGACTATGGCCAATGTGCCGAGCGCCAGCTTAGCACGGTAGCGCATCATGTAAGGGACGAGAGACTTAAGGTCGTGCAAGGCTATTTCTCCAGGGTGCTGAGTTAATGCCCGAAATAATAGTATAACAAGAAATAGGACCCGCCCACTCCTGCTGTAGATGTATCTTGACTTATATCGGGGCCTCACCCACCTCACCTCGTGTCGATCTCTTGTCCCTTTCCACATAGGGGTCGTATACAATAACCACAACCACCACAACCACACTTCCCCGACTATAGCATGTCTAAGATGAGCCGGGATCTGCAACCTTTATTGCTGCGACTCCATAGAAGACGGCCACTTGCTTTAGACATGGGCCTACTGGCACGTATATTGCACCCTAGTGCTAACGAACCGAGCTTGGAGGAACACAATGTCGAAGGGAAAGACCCAGGAATTAATAGATAGCCAAAAGTGGCTCGATGTTGCGGGCGATGCTATACAGCCCGTTATCAGAGGCGCATTTAGCAGCGCGGGCGAGGCCGGAAAGGTTGCAAAAGACCTGCTCAATGGCGTGTGGTTGGGGCACCCGCTCCACCCGACCCTTGTAGCCGTGCCTGTGGGCGCGTGGACGATGACCCAACTATTTGACCTGATGAGCGCCCTTCGCGGCAACGACGAATCCCTTGACGCGGCTTCAGATATAGCTCTGGGGGCAGGAGTGGTATCGGCCGTGGCCGCCGCTGTCGCCGGTATTGCAGACTGGAGTGACACGGGAGGGCCTCAGAAGCGTATGGGCCTGGCTCATGGTCTGCTGAATGTTGTGGGACTTGGCCTGAATGTCGGCTCACTTGCTCTACGACGCGGCAACAAGAATAATCGTGGCCTGGCGCGTACACTCTCGGCTTCAGGCTATATGGTGAGTGGTCTGGCCGCCTTCGTGGCTGGTGAGCTTGTATATAACCTGGGTCAGGCGGTGAATCGTGATGCCTGGGTAGAAGGTCCAGGCAAGTTTACCGACGTCGCTGCGGTCGAAGAGTTACAGGACGGCAAGATGGTGCGTGTAGATGTTGAGGGCCGTCCCATTGTGTTGTTGCAGCATGAGGATGGGATCCATGCCTTCGAGGGTACTTGTCCGCATTTTGGAGGACCTTTGTGGGAAGGCAAGCTTGAAGGGCATATTGTCACCTGTCCCTGGCACGCCTCGGAGTTTGACGTGAGTAACGGCGATCTCTGCCACGGCCCGGCTACATCGCCGATACCCACTTATGATGTACGTAAGCGCGCCGGCCGTGTGCAGATTAGGCTGAAGGCATAGCGCTCATGCATTTTTGCTCTAGTACCTTACCAGGAAAGTATTAATGGTTCCATTCCATCTGACCATGTGAGATGGAACGGAACAAAACAATCACTATTTAGCTGGTGAGGTACTAGCAGTCGATCATACTATTGCACAACTGTATATGCAGCAGTGCGCCTGATGATGAATAATGCTCAAGTCTAACGAGGGGGTCGCAGTTGGCTAAGAAGGGTCATAATCCGTTGCTGGGCCTGGTATGTGGTCTGGCTGCCGGTGCTGGGGCATCTGCTTTGATGGATCAATATTGGGCAATAGTGGAGAAGAGGCCCGGCGACCGTCCTGAACAGAAGAAGACGAAGTCGGGCGAGGAGGAGAAGCCTTCAACACAGAGGATAGCAGATGCCTTGTCCGATGCCGTTACAGGCCATGAAGTGAGTAAAAAGGATAAAGCCGCAGCCGGTGTTGCTGTTCACTACGCCACAGGAGTAGCCTGCGGTGGGCTGTTTGGCCTGTTAGCTGTTCCTCAAAAGGGCACGGGGCTGTTGGCCGGGCTTGCTTATGGCGCTGCTATATGGCTCTTCCTTGATGAGATTGGGCTGCGTGTGGTGCATATTGCTCCGGATCCTCGCGAGGTGCCCAGCAAAATGCACATGGAGGCGCTCGGTGCGCACCTGGTATATGGCTCCGCAACGGCCCTGCTGACACGCTTGCTGCTCGGTGTATTTGGCCGCAGCAAATAGAGATCTCTCGGGAAAGAGCGCTTCTTTCCAAAAACAAACAAGTCACAACTCTGGGGTTGTGACTTGTTTGTTTTACTCTCAAAAGCTAAAAGGTCCATGAAGCTGCACTAGGCAGCAGGGCCTCTTTCAATAGGCGCGTCTACCAGGTTGCCCCATTCGGTCCAACTACCATCGTAGTTGCGCACCCTCGGGTAGCCGAGCAGATACCTGAGCACAAACCATGTATGGGACGAGCGCTCACCGATGCGGCAGTAGGCGACTACATCTTTGTCTTCGCTTACCCCTTGTGTACTATATATGTTGCGCAATTCTTCTGCGCTCTTAAAAGTGCCGTCTTCCCGCACGGCGGTTGCCCAAGGGATGTTGCGAGCGCCCGGAATGTGGCCGCCACG
>JALYYZ010000296.1 GCA_030945985.1 Chloroflexota bacterium | reverse complement strand
GAGTTGCATTAGCTGACGGCCTGAAGTACGGCCTGTTCCCAGGTAGGATACATGGCTCATCAGGTTGTACTCCGCATGCGTACCCTCCCATTACTGAGCGGTGGCTCAAGCGGTTGATAAAGGCGTAAAAGGGAGATCCTGGGGCTACGTCCTCATATATCTGTGCTCCCGGATCTTCTGTGAAGCCTGCTGAGTTACTCACAAGCTTTGAGATCTGACCTCTTGAGATAGGATTGTTGTACCTGAAGTAGGGGTTGTGCTGTGCATCGCATGGCTCAGGATCGCCTGTCTGAGGGTTGGTGCCTCCACACGGATAGCCTGAGACTATGCCTCTGCATGCAAGACATCTCACAAATGGGTAGAAGGTGTTGGTCACAGGCACGTCTGTGAACTGGATCGTGCATGCTGTAGGAGCAGGCGTTACTGTTCTAGTTGACGTTGCCACAGAAGTCGCTGTGGATGTAGCCGTGCCTGTGGATGTGGATGTAGCCGTGCTTGTTGATGTAGCTGTGCTGCATACAGGTGCTGTGAAGTTCAGCCTCAGCCCTGTGCTCACTGCCGGACCTGAGTTGCAGTTGTACTGTGTGAAGGTGGTCTCGTCCCTCTGCACTCCCACGGTCTCGGAGGCTGTGTCTGTAACTGTGCCGTACTGGATTGAGAAGTTCGGAGATCCTTGCGTGAAGACGATCTCGTAGTTCTCTGCCGTTGCGTTACTCGCGTAGAGTACTGTGTGGAAGTCTATATAGAATGTGCTGCCCACCTGTAAGGTGAAGATGCCGCAGCCGTTTGTGAAGGCTGTGCAGCCTGACAGACCTGTGTCCGTCCTCTGGTCGTCCCAGTATGGGTTGATCTGCAATGTGGCACCTGTTGCCGGCAAGCAGGTGTTGGTGACCGTATTATTGATGGTGCCGAAGCTGAGTGTACCGTTCGAGCCAACTGTAGCGCTGGTGAAGCTCTGTCCATAAAGGCTAACAGGGAAGGGGAGTGTGATAATGTTTTCGCAGTCATCGCAATGGTTGCCTGTGTCTGTTGTACCAAGGACGATTGCGCCTGTAGCTGTCGCTAGGGTGTAGTTGGCCGTGAAGCAAGGGTTGACTGTTGCTGTTGCTGTTGCTGTGTTGGAGGGAGTGCTCGTCCTCGTGGCTGTGGGCGGGGTGCCTGTCACTGTCGAGGTGGGGGTACCTTGCACGAACGTACCGAAGCGTCCGTAGCGGTTCTCATTTCCGCCGGAGATCTCCGTCCAGTTAGCCCAGATTGTACCTGTGCCGCTGCTGTACTGGCCACCGATGTCCATACCCTGGTAGTCGCCCATGAAGGCCGTTGGTGTGTATACGATATCGCTCAGTTGGAACGGCGTGCTCCATGTTTGGCCGCCGTCGGTCGACTGTGCGTAATAATGCGCCTCCTGGGTGGCAGACGGGTTGCCGATCGCCTGTGCGCTCCAGGTAACATGTACCGTGTGGTCGCGAGAGACCGATATCCACGGCATGTACTGGAAGTGCGTCGGTTCACCGTTGTAGACCACCGCGGGTGTCGACCAGGTTGCGCCGTTGTCTGTGGAGCGTGCCACGTATGTGCCTGCTGAAGCGCTCGAGTTCGCCGTGCGCAGTGCCTCGTAAACGGCGTACAGATCACCACTCACAGGGTCTGCGGTTATGGTTGGGGTATCGCCCCAGCGGAAGCCGCCGGGTGACGTCGAATTGAAGCCTATGGCATTGGCCACGGGGATAGTGGCAATTGTGCCCGAGATGGGGAACGTGCTGCCGCCGTCGGTTGAACGTGACCACTTCATCTTTGTGTCGTGCGCGCCTTGGAACTTGCCCTGCCGCCACATAGCGACCACCGCGCCGCTCGGCTGCACGGCAAGGGAGCCGAACTGGCTGAGGCCCTGCGTGTTGAGCGCTGTCGGGTCCACAAGGCCAGCAGGGACACTCCAGGTCGTGCCCTGGTCAGTAGTGTACCGAACATCAATGCCGTCAAAGCTGCCGGTGCCACCCTGGTCGAGCTGCGTGAAGGTCATATAGACCCTTCCGTAGTAAGGACTGGCCGGGTTCTTGTCGGCCCAGAGGTACTCGCGGTCGTTAAAATAGCCGGGTACCGCAGGTGACTGTCCCAGGTTCGTAAATGTCACGCCGCGGTCGGTCGAGCGGCTTGCGGTTAGCAGTGCGGAGCTGCCTACGGCCTGCAAGGCCGTGTAAACGATGTCGTTGCCGTTGTTTACGCCGGGGACCCACACGGGAACACCGTCACCATCGGTTGAGACGTTTGTGGATGCCTGGCGAAGGAAGGTGGCTCCACCGTCCGTCGTGGTCTCGACGTTAGCGTGTATAGGAGGGGGTGTGTACTGGTTCCCACCCGAGGCCGCCGCTAGTGGATCGGTGGGGTGCATCGAAACGCCCGGCTCATTAGCGCCATACATCGTGCCGGTTGCGTTCGACACCTGGATTACGGGTCCCCAGGTGATCGCCAGGTTGGGCGGGTTCTGGTACGCCCTGCCACCCTGCACGGGCGCAGAAGCAGGTACCACCGCAGGGTGTACCTTACCCATTGCCACGAGGGTCGAATAGGAGATGCCTTTGAGCCCCGCCGGTAACTTGTCGAAACCGTCGTCAAGAACAACAGGCTTGGTACCGCTACTCTGCTGCTGAGCAACGACGTCGGCACCGTTCGCCATGCTCGATGCCCCGCCGAGGCCGGTAATGACGCCGGCGTTCGCGCCCGACGCAAGGGCAAGAGCCCCTGCTAATAGGGCCGCGCTTACGGGCAGTGTCAAACGTTTCTTTGGTAGTGCCATGCCTTATTCCTCCATACTTCTTTGTTTAGACATCAAGACACAACGGCAAATAACTACCGCTCGCTTACAACGACTCTTCGAGTCAGGCGGTTGGTGGTGCAAGTAACCATGAATCTTGAAACAGCCAGGCGTCCATAGATACGCTAGTGGGGTTGGATGTATGTATGTTTGGGCGTAGTAGATGAGCATACCTGGTGCTTGTAGTGTATCGGAGGTTTGTTACTATGTCAACGTTTCTCCCGCTTCTTCAAAGGGCTTATGCATGCTAACTTCATCTCGGTCACCTGGCGAAGGAGCAGGCACGTGGTCCTTGCATGCAGCAGACGGGCCGAAATTCCGCACGCCTGCTTGTCGGCCCTGACCATGCCCCCGATTTAGCATGCATAAGCCCTTCGCTTCTTCAGAGTAGGTTGGTTACCTGCTTAGCAGGACTATAGTGTAGGAAGAAGGTGTTAGCATCTGTCGTCGCTGCATTGCTCACGTCACGTAGTTGCAAGCCCTGAATCATGCCCTGTTCTGCGCATCGCACGGCCCACTACCCCCATCTGTGGGTTCACTCCTCTACATGGATACCCTATGGATCCCGCCCTATGTAGCGCCCCGAGGTCAGGTCATGCAGCCAAAAAGAAGAGCAGCCATAAGGCTGCCCTTCCTGTTTCGTTCAGCGGTGCCGAGTGGCGCAGGCGTGCTACTTCTGAGGGTACTTCGCCTTGTTCTGAAACGTCCCAAGCTGCGATAGCAGCACGTTGAAGGGAGCAGAGTTCTCTGGGTGGTACTCGAACACTGCCCGCTCGAAGTACTGCACAGTGTATGGTTTGCCGTTGAGATCGCTTACCTCCGTGAACTCGTCGGTGATTGGGTATCCCTGCTGCGCCAACCCACCGTGCTGCTGCCAGTAGTCGAGAAAGAGGCCGCCCACCTTGTGCCCCGTCTGCGGCAATAGAAGAGAATTAGCGTCATTGTTGATGGTTTGAGCAGGCGGGCTTCCTGCGTACTTCTCTTTCAGGCGGGTGGTGCCGAGTTGTGAAAGTAAGACATTATTTGGTGCAGGGTTCTCCGGGTGGTACTCGAACACTGCCCGCTCGAAGTACTGCACAGTATATGATTTACCGTTGAGATCACTTATCTCCGTAAGCACGTCAGAGATCGGGTATCCCTGCTGCATCAGCCCGCCATGCTGCTGCCAGTAGTCGAGGAAGATGCCGGTAACCGTCTTGTTCGTCTGTGGGAAAGTAAAGCTGCCGCTTCCCGGTATCTGTCCGCCCGGCTGCGCTGTTGCCGCAGGTGTTGGCTGGGGCGCCGCCGGCGTGGGTACGGCGCTGCCCGGCTTGGGCGCGAGCAGCAATGGCTGCCTCGGTGTTTGAGTAAAGTCGAAGTCGTAAGCCAGGTCGCCCAGCGCGGGCACGTCCTCGCGCACGTCGGGCCTCGGGTCGGGGCGACCGTCTGTCTTCGGATCGAGCCGTTGACTCCCCAGGAAGTCGTCTTCGATAAACTTCAGGTAGGCGTCGAAGGAGAGCACCTGGTGGTCGATGTAGCCCTTCTTCGCGTAGGGGCTGATGACGATGCCGGGGACGCGCAGGCCGTAGCCGTTCTGGTCAACGTGAGGGGGCACGACATGGTCGTAGAAGCCGCCCCAGTCGTCCCAGGAGACGAATATGGCCGTGCTGCTCCAATCGGGTCCTTGCATGACCGCATTGACCAGGCTCGTCACGTAACCTTCGCCTGTGCTCACCAGTCCGGGCGGGTGCTCGCTCACTGTGCCGTTCGGGATCACCCAGGAGACCGCTGGGAGCTGGCCGGACTTCGCTGCGCTGTAAAAATCGGTCACCGGTTTGATGTTGCCCAACTGGCCGTCCTGCTTTACGGTGTCGAAGTTAGGTAAGGGGTTCCAGATGCCCGGCGTGGTGGCGTTCTGTTTCGCGGGATCGCAGCCGATCTGGTCGTCCGCGCAGTCAGGCTCGGTACCCTCCGAAATATAGTAGCCCCAACTTACGTTCGACTTGTGCATCAGGTAGGTAAGGTCGGTCCACGCGTAGTCTGCCGTACCCTGCTGCGCCTTGGTGCCGCCGGGACTCTGCAGCTCGTTCACGCAACTGGCGGGGTCGGCTGCCTTTGAGCACTTGGCTGACCAGGCGGAGAGCATGAACAGGTGGGATGGCAGGCTCCAGGAAGCGTTCGGCTCGAACATCTTGTCCTGCAGCACGAACTGCTGAGCGTAGGTCCAATAGTTGGGGATCTCCCGCGCGTCATGGTAGCCCATGACGTCTGACTGACCGGCCTTGCTGCACTCCGGCGCATTGGGGTCCTTGCAGTTCTTTGGTCCACCTTCGGCCTGGGCAATAAAGCCGTCCATCTTGCCGCCGTTTATGTCCGCCGCAGCATTGCTGGCCCCATGCGGCCCACCCTTGTTGAGGTCAAGCGCGTCGTGGTACGGCTTCACGCACTGCTTGCTGGCAGGGTCGTTCACACATACGGTCGGAACCCCGTTTTGCATGGGAATCCCGTCTGCTCCCGGGAAAGTGCCGAAGTAGCTGTCGAACGACCTGTTCTCCTGCATTATCATGACGACATGCTGGATCTTGTGTATATCTCCCTGCGGGGCGGCCGTCGGACGCGCCACGGTCGACACGCTCAGGATAGCTGAGGGGGCAATCACAAGCAGCGCAAGCGCCAGTGCGAGGAGCCGTGCAGGCACCTTCGGTAGGCGTGGTAGTCTTATAAGGGGAAGGTTCATCTGATGTTTCTCCTTTACGTGGGCTAATTACCACTGCGGCGAGCAGAAAGCTGCTCGTCCAGTACAGCAGACAGTCACGTCGTGTGCGAGTTTGTGAGCCTGTAGCTGCAACTCAATTATGACGGCGGTTTGTAAGTGGACCGCTGTCCTTCGGTAAAATTTGTGTAAATTGTCGCGGCGCACCGCAATTGAAGTTGCATAGAGCACCATTGTGGCTATCCAGGCGATCTGCTGTGGCCCGTCACAGCTGATGTGGCACTCATTAGACTTCATTTCTGCAAAACAATGCCTGCCGCGAGCTGCAGTACGACTTATGCTTGCCTGGCACCGGCAAATAGCCTGGCTCCACTTGCCTGATCCTGCAACCATACCTATGGCGTTTTCGCCGCTTCGAATATGGGGCCTGCCTTAGCCCGACAGCACGCCAAAGGGCTGTGTCTTTTCGCTCTTCGTTTCTGACTTGCCGTATGGCTTCTTGATGCCTGCTTACGCTGGTATGCCTAAGCTACATGTCACGTATGCTTTGTGCCCGCCGGTGTTTCATTCCTTCTTGGCTTAGTAAGCATGTAGCCACGTTCGACGTAATTTCAGCTCAGGACTGGTTGCTGTAGCTGAGCCAATACCACAACATGACCTCTCAGACCACATTATAGCTGGTGAGCCATATAACGTACGCAC
>JALYYZ010000281.1 GCA_030945985.1 Chloroflexota bacterium | reverse complement strand
ATCTTTAGCTGGTGAGGTACTAGTACCTCACCAGCTAAAGATTGACTGTTTGCGAGTGTACCACACAAGCCAGGTAGTGCTGGGTGCCAATGAGAACCAAACGCTGCTAATCAATCTTTTGCTGGTGAGGTACTAGCTTCTCCTGATGCAGCCTTATGTAACCTAATAGTTTTGTCTAGCAAGGAACAAAGTAAAATCCTGTAGATTTTACTTTGTTCCTTGCTAGACATAGAGAGAACAAACAATCGAAACCCGCAGGGTTTCGATTGTTTGTTCTCCAAGAGATAACCTTTTAGCCTCAGGCTGCTAAAGTATAGCCTCTTAGTCCCAGGCTGCTAATCTTGCCTGAAAATCCGCACCCGCCTGAAAGGCTCCTTACCTCGGCTTATGGAGCCGAGGTTGTAACGCTCAGCGAGCTGGTGTTGCAACTTACGTATGTGCGCCGCCCGTGGGGTCAGATCTATTGAGCGGGCTGTCTCCATCACTTCCGTGATCGCCTCCTCCGCCTCCTCCATAGCGCCCGTTACAGGATCACCAGGGGCCGAGACGCCGAAGACGTTTGCCAGGGCCGACTCTATTTGCATCTGCGTATTACTCTTCAGCACGAAAACAGGCACACCGTCCTGTTCGGCCTGGCGGAGCATCTGCGGACTCTTACGGTAGTAGTTCTTGAGGGTCATCACTATATCCGCGTTATCGGCATCGCGCACAATAGTGGTAGGCACACGCAGCCCCTTGATTGCCTGCTCAAGGCGATTTCGACTGACTCCAAACGGGTAGATTCGCAATGGCTTGTTAGACGTCGCCCCGGTGGCTATACGCATGGCGTTGGCTCCGACGCGAGCCTGTTCGCGCTGCCGTTCTTCGTCCTGTGCATGCGAGAGCTCTCGCTCTTCGTACAAGCCTGCATTTGCTATATCAGGCTCGTCTCGTTGGACGGGCAATGTATGAACTTCGAGTGTGCCGCCTGGTGACGCTAGAGCGGCAGGCTCAACTGATACGCCTGCCACGTCGAAAGGGCGGGCGCTGCCACTGCCTCCCGCGCCGCTTCCCATCGTTGACGGCCTTGTGCGCTCGACTACGTCGCCGGTGCGACTACTCCTCATAGATGGTGACTGAGGAGACGACGTGGGCATTTGCCGGCGCGGAGCGTTGGGTGTGCCTCCGTAACCGCCTGCGCCATACCCGTAGCCGGCACGGTCATCATAGCCGCGTCGTCCGCCCGATGCGCGATCATCTCCACCTCCACGCCCTCGGCCCATAATACTACCCCGCTGGTTGTCACGAGCGGGTGTGTTGATGTGCGCGATCTCCGTATGTATATTACCATCAGCCAGGCGCGTCCTGATCTCAGGAGGTATTAGCTCGCCTCTCAGCAACGAGTCGACTACTTCCGCTACGTCTCGATGAACGGCTACGCGCTCACGGTCGAGTATCTCAACAATGATGTCGAAAGTTGGGGGTGCCTTGCGCTCGAGTACTGATTTCTGGGTGCCCCGCCGCCTGGCCTCTTCATCGCCCAGGGTAACAGTTTGAATGCCGCCCACGAGGTCAGAGAGGGTGGGATTCAGCATTAGGTTTTCGAGGCTGGTGCCGTGTGCTGTTCCCACGAGTTGCACTCCGCGCTCACCTATAGTGCGCGCTGCCTGCGCCTCAAGCTCTGTGCCTATCTCATCTATAATGATGACCTCGGGCATGTGATTCTCGACTGCCTCGATCATCACAGCGTGCTGACGCTCCGGCATGGGCACCTGCATCCTACGGGCACGGCCAATAGAAGGGTGTGGGATATCGCCATCGCCCGCGATCTCGTTAGAGGTATCGACGATTACAACGCGCTTATGCACCTCGTCCGAGAGAACGCGCGCGCACTCCCTGAGCAGAGTGGTCTTACCGACGCCGGGAGGGCCGACGAGCAAAATACTCCTGCCTGTCTCTACGAGGTCTTTGATAATGGAGATCGTGCCATAGACCGCGCGACCTATGCGGCAGGTGAGGCCGACTACGTCGCCACGCCGGTTGCGGATGCACGATATGCGGTGCAGAGTACGCTCGATACCTGCGCGGTTGTCACCACCAAATTCGCCTATATGGTTAATAACAAAATCGAGCTCGGCGCGGGAGATTTCATTTTCGTTGAGGATAAACTCGTGGCCTCGGTAGCGTGCTTCGGGCTTGCGGCCCAGATCGAGTACCACCTCGAGCAGATTTACCCTATCGTTGTGTGCACGCAAAGGACCCAGTATATGGGGAGGGAGAGCTGTCAGCAGCAGATCAAGGTCGTCGGTGATTACGTGCTCTCCACCCTGCCGGACTATTTCATTAGGGTTCTCGGTTGACCAGCCCTCCTCCCTGGTGGCGGTGGAGTCAGTCTCTCCGCCCTGGTTATGTTGCAGGTCCATGTCGGGACCTTGGTAGCCGGTGCCGGCTAAATTAGCGCTATGCATATGTTAAGCTTTACCCCTTCTCGGTAGTTGCCCGCCCTGCGGTGGGGTTAACGTCTATTCGCTTATAACTGCAATTGGAGTGCCACCCGCTCCAAAGTCGGCTGCGACGCTTTCTCGCCTCGGTACCAGGAACGGCACACTTATGTGCCTCTGCTCTCGTATGGGCTCGGCCAGATATTTGACTAACAGGGCCTGCGTACTGAGAGGGTGAAAGCCCCGCTCCAGCGCCATACTCTCCATTTCGGCCTGATACTCTCTGATGCCACAATATACAGGTTTGTTACCAAAGCGTGAGGCTTTCCACAAGATATAGTCCAGGGCTATGCCGCACATGGCGCGATTAGCGCCGTCGGGCCTGAACATGACATTTATCCAGTGCCCGCGCTGCCCGGTCAAAAGTCTAATATATCCGCCCAGTCCTTTGCGGGCCGCCTCATCAGGCCAGACATAGCACCGTTCCGCAATGCCGCGCGGTGCCAGGGTTGGGGTCGGGAGCCTGCGACAGATCCAATATCTGCTGGTCAGCACCTCAGCGCGCTGTACAGCCGGTGGGGTAACTGCCGAGTAAAGTTGCATAAGGTCCCAGGAATCGCCGCTCTCCTGGCGGCGAGTAGAGCCTCTTGCAGGTTCCTCGGCATGACTGGAGGCGCTGGATGCGCTGAAGAGGAGATTGCCGTAGATATACTCGTCGGCATAATGGGTAAAACCCATCTGCCTGAAGAGCTGAGCGTGGGGCTCACTATGGGGCAGTTTTACCAGCACCCGTAACACACCACGGCAGCCCGCCTCTCTGCACACTCCCTCAACGAGGTCATTAGCCACCCACTCGCCGGCTTTCTCAGAGAGGGCGAGGGCGTCGATACTCCATTGGTCACGCCTGCGCCCACTGTGCCGTACCTGCGCGTAACCCAGTAGCGCTCCACGCTCACGGCATACAAAGAGGAAGCTGGTTTGTTGCCTCACCGGTGATTGCGATTTTAGCAGCTCCGGCAAGAGGGCATCGCCTTGCACCAGCCCATGTTGCGCATCGAGCCGCAACACACGGTGCTTTCGTCTATTGGCGGCCATGCGGGCCAGGTCCAGCATGGAAGCGCGCTGGATGTTGTAGGTCATTTCCGTTGTTCCATCGTCACAGGTCTCCGGTTCTCCTCCGCAGTACGCTTCCCGTTTTCTTTCTCGACCATCTCCAGGAAGTATTTGTGGAAACGCAGATCCTCTGTTAGTTCCGGGTGGAAAGAAGTAACGATCATATTGCCCTGCCTGGCTGCCACAGGTACACCATCGGGCAATTTGGCAAGCACCTGCACGTTGGTGCCCACCTTGCCGATCTTCGGGGCGCGTATGAATATAGCTGGGAACGGTTTGTCCCCAAGCACAGGCACCGCAAGGTCGGTCTCGAAGCTGTCGACCTGGCGGCCGAAGGCGTTACGCTCCACCTGCACGTCCATCACGCCAAGCAGAGGCTGATCGCGTCCGGCCCTCGTGGCGTCTGTAGAGAGGAGTATCATGCCGGCGCAGGTGCCGTAAAGGGGCTTTCCCGCCTCGGCGAAGAGACGTATAGCCTCTTGCAGGCCATATTTTACTGCCAGCTTGCCTATAGCTGTGCTCTCGCCGCCCGGTATGATCAGCCCATCGATGCCCTCAAGATGCTCGGGCAGGCGCACTTCCACGGCCTCAGCGCCCAATTGCTTGAGCGCTTCTATGTGCTCGCGGAAAGCGCCTTGCAGAGCGAGAACCCCAATCTTTATAGTGGTCGGTAACAAGGGAGCTTTACCAGCCACGCACCGACAGCATCTCTTCACGAGGTATGGTGGAGATATTGATACCGACCATCGGCTCGCCGAGGTCGCGGCTTACTTCTGCCAGGATCTGAGGATCGTTGTAGTGGGTAACTGCCTGCACGATCGCGCGGGCGCGGCGCTCAGGGTCTCCCGACTTGAATATGCCTGAGCCGACGAATACGCCGTCAGCGCCCAGAGCCATCATCAGAGCGGCGTCCGCAGGGGTGGCTACTCCACCGGCGGCGAAGTTCACGACGGGCAACTTGCCATTCTCTGCCACCCACAGGACCAAGTCATATGGAGCGCCAAGCTCTTTAGCTTCGGTCATCAGCTCTTCTTTGGGCATATTCTGCAGCTTGCGGATACTGTCCCAGACGGTGCGTATGTGGCGCACTGCTTCCACCACATTGCCCGTGCCCGCCTCACCCTTCGTGCGTATCATCGCGGCACCCTCGCCTATGCGCCTTAGCGCCTCTCCGAGATCGCGACAACCGCATACGAAGGGTACATTGAAGTCATGCTTGTTGATATGGTATCGCTCGTCGGCAGGAGTGAGCACTTCGCTCTCGTCTATATAGTCAGTACCGATAGCCTCAAGTATGCGCGCTTCGACGAAATGTCCGATGCGGCACTTGGCCATTACAGGTATAGTCACCGCATCCATGATGCTGAGTATCATACCTGGGTCACTCATGCGTGCGACTCCGCCCTGTACGCGAATATCGGCGGGTACCCTCTCCAGGGCCATAACTGCGGATGCACCTGCTTCTTCGGCGATGCGGGCCTGATCGGGCGTAACCACATCCATGATAACCCCGCCCTTGAGCATCTGCGCAAGGCCCTTCTTTGTTGTAAAAGTAGACTTCTCCATCTTTATTGCATACCTCCGGTACGGTGCAAACCCGCCATAAATTACAGACGTTCTTCAACAATTTAGAGACTAAACTACACGTTAATTGTACCCGTAAAGGAGCGGTAAGGCAAGCAAAGGCTTGTAGATCCGCGCGCTACTTTCTCCGATCAGCAGACTGCTCCGCAGCCTTCCACTCGCTTCGAAACCGATATACCACACCTTTGGGCTACTCGCATGTGCCAAATGGGGCATTTACAGCGATTTATAGCCGTGGGTATACTCGAACTGACAACACTTTACAAGGAGTATTTATTGTCACCCGACAATGCGCTAAGCGACATCCACATATCCGGCGGCACCTCTGCTATACACTCTACCTGTGTACCTGCTAACGACGTACCGGCACAAGGGAAAGTGCAGGCTGCTCTTCAATTTGTGCCGGTACGTCCCTTTTTGTGGGCAGTGGGGTTCTTGTGCGCCCTCTGGGCCTTCCTTCAACTTGGCGCGGGTGTTGGTGTGCATAACGATTTTACACAGAATGTGTGGCTGCCCGCCCGTCTGCTGATGGAAGGTGCTGACCCGTATAACCCGACGGCTGCTCAGACTGCTACGGCCCTGGGGCCTTACAGCGCGCAGTTCACCGGCTTCAATAGCGGGCACAGTTTCTATTCGATATATCCGATCTGGGTGGCTCTATTGCTCTCTCCGTTTGCCACTATGCCTCTCATTATTGCTACGGCTGTGTGGCGCGCAGCAGATTTGCTCCTTCTGATGTGGTCCGTAGGCTCGTTGCTCAGGTCTACAAACCCGGTCTTTGCGTCTGGCAAGGCTGTTGCCGTAATGGCTTTATCTGTAATCCTCTTTCTGAGTTTTTTCTATCGTGCCACAATCCTGACCTTCTATGTGGGACAGTTTGCGATCTTCGAGCTAGCCCTGCTGGCTGCCATCTGGTCCTGGTTGTTATCTTCACCTGGGAAGAGTTGGCGCAAGCTCATGTTGGGCGATGTGCTGGCGGGTTTAGCATTAGCTATCCTTGCAACCAAGCCGCAAGCGGTTGGCCTGCCTGTGTTGCTCCTGGTTTTGTGGGCAGTCAGCAGGCGTCGCTGGACAGTACCGCTCTCTGCGGCAATCTCAGGTTGTCTGCTGTTGTTCGGTCCTCTCCTTTTTTATCCAGGTTCACTCTCCGGCTGGTTATCCACTGTGTTTGGCGCTCATGCACAGGCTTCCAGCCAGGCATACGTCTCCGCATCGGTGTGGGGCGTCAGCTACCAACTCCTGGGTAAGCACGGCCCCTGGGTGGCAGCGGCCACTCTTCTCAGCGTGGCCGGTGTGTTGGCCTTACTGCCCTCCTGGTGGCGAGACCTGAAGGACCGTACAGCGCCTATACCATTAAGCTTGCCTCTAACCGTCTGCGTAAATAGCGTAATCAGCCCCTACATGCTGGGGTATGAGCATGTTCTTCTCTTGTTCCCTGCCCTGGTGCTGCTGGCAACTGCCGGTTTGCCGGTGTCGCAGGTTGGTAGTAGTAAGGAGGCAAAGGGCCGTGCCCGCTGGAGGCAGTCGATTTATATATGGCTCGCTGTGCTGCCGTTACTTGTGGGAGCTGTGCAGGGCACAGTGGATAAAGAGTTCCCAGCCATCTTGCAGTCGCTGCCGATGTTGGCCTTGTGTTGTGTAGCATCTTTACGCTGGAGAAAGAGATTAGCGGAAGAGACTGGGACTTTGGGAGCCAGGATGAACTCTGAAAGTTCGGAGCATCTTCTCTACGGAACCACTAGAGTGGGAGCATAACTATGGTTACAATACACCAGGTTACGGCAACTGACAGGCAGACGGTGCCTTTTGATCCTACAGATCTAACTCAGTTTATCGTTGAGGCCAAGCGTAAGGCCGTGCCCAGCACGGATAATTCTGCTATACGCAACGTCCTTCCAGGTTCAATTCAGCTCGAATACCAGAACGGTCCCTACTCCTATAAGAATATTTACTGCGGCTTCGAGCGCTTTTCCGGTCAGGAAACGGTTCATTACCAGGGTAGGCCTGTGTGGGGCATGGGCTGCACAGGTGGGCTGGTCAACCACTTCATGTGGGACTTACAGCCACAGTGGGTATACGCGGTACTCCGCGCGGCTCTTGCACAGGTGAGCGAAGAAATGCCTTACAGGGGTCCACTGAACTATGAGTATTATGGATTTGAATATATGAACCACCCGCTCGGCTATATAGCAGAGTTTATCGGAGAGGAGACTATCAAGTATCGCGACTCTATCGTCTATCATCTCTGGTATGTGGGAGGCTTTATAAAGTAGCACCTTGACACCTCCTACGCTTCCTGACTACAATGGTTTAGCTTCAGGGGTTTAGCTTCAGGGCCTGGTTTCGGGCCTAGTTTCTGGTAGGAGAGTTCTCAATGGCAGATGCGGATGAGTTGCGTCCCCAAAATGGGACGAGATACGGCTTTGAAACCCGTGCTATACATGTTGGGCAGGAACCCGATCCAACCACGGGGTCGGTGATTGTACCTATTTACCAGACCTCTACCTATGTGCAGGAGGGTGTTGGGCAACATAAGGGTTACGAATACTCGCGCACCGGCAACCCCACCCGCACGGCGCTTGAGGAGTGTATAGCCTCCCTTGAAGAGGGCAAGTACGGCCTCGGTTTTGCCTCAGGTATGGCGGCAGAGACTACCATCACCTATCTCTTCTCCCCAGGCGACCATATCGTCGTTTCTAATGATGTGTATGGAGGCACTTATCGTCTCTTCTAGCGAGTGCTTGCTCCTTACGGCCTGCGCTTCGATTACGTCGATATGACCGATGCCGAGTCGGTGCGGGAGCAGATGCAAGAAAAGACGCGGGCCATATGGATAGAGTCCCCTTCTAACCCTCTGATGAAGCTGGTGGACATTGCTGCCGTGTCAGCCATCGCACGTGAATGGGGAGCGCTGGTGATTGTAGACAATACCTTTGCATCGCCATATGGACAGCAGCCCCTCACCCTGGGGGCAGATATAGTTTTCCATAGCTCCACCAAGTACCTGGGCGGGCACAGCGATGCAGTGGGGGGGCTCGTGGTGACCTCCGATGATGCCGTTTATGAGAAGCTGAAGTTTTTGCAGAACGCAGTGGGAGCGGTGCCCGGCCCGATGGATTGCTTCCTTGTGCTGCGCGGTCTAAAGACTCTGGGCGTGAGGATGCGCGCACACGAAGCTAATGCTCTCAAGATAGCTCGCTTCCTCGAAGACCAGCCTATAGTCGAGCAGGTGCGCTACCCAGGACTGCCTTCAGACCCACAGCACGCTCTTGCGGGCCGGCAGATGCGCTGCTTCGGCGGGATGATCACGTTCACGATAAAAGGCGGGCTGGCGGAGGCGCACCGGATAGCGCAATCAACAAAGCTTTTCCAGTTGGCAGAGAGCCTGGGCGGCGTCGAATCGCTTATCGAGCACCCAGGCGTGATGACTCATGCCAGCGTCTCCGAGTCGCCTCTCCGCATACCCGATAATCTGATCCGACTGAGTGTTGGCATCGAGAACTCGGAAGACCTTATCAGAGACCTGGCAGGGGCATTATCTAGTAGCTGCTAATCTGCTAGGCTTGCTGCCTCAGCGGCTTCGGCTTCTTCGCCACGTTGGGCATACATTCGTTGCTGCTTCAGTTCCAAACGCTGGCGGTCGACGCGCTGTGTGTTGAGCAGCCTCAGCAGTACGCCGGCGGCCACGACCAGAGCCAGGATCGAGAGCGCCCAACCGCCTATCAGCAGGGTGTTATTGTTGTGGAAGAAGGTGCGGCCCAGGTAGCCCAGCCCACAGAACGATATGCCCATAACGAGGAAGATCCAGAAGAAGACGTTACTGCACCCTTCCCCCTGGCTCTTCTCTACTTCTGCTATCTGCCGGCTGATCTCGAACTGCTCTGCCGCGAAAGGCTCAAGGCCAATGGTGTTGCCCCGCCTCTGCACAAGGTACTCGCTGCCGCAATGTTTGCAGGCCAGGTACTTTATGCGCGGCATCACGGTCAGCCGCGAGCCACAAGCCGGGCAAGCGATTCGGACGGAGTCTACTTCCATAAGATAATTATACAAGATAATTATACACAGGGGGCTTTCAGGCCGGCGGACGCGGCGCGGCGCTACGTTGGACGCCAAATGGCACGGAATTGACCCCCGAATTGACTTACTATAGTGCCTCATGTAAGATTGGCTTGCCTGAGGCCCCTTATGCAGAACAACCCTACTCCGCAAAGTCCCTTTCGCAGCCGCCCGCTCTTTTCGCAGCGCAGGGCAGCCGCTTTAGGCGCACGCCCGGTACCTGCTGAGGTCGCCAGGCAGTCGGCGCTTTACAGCCATTTGATACATGACTTGCACCAGGGCGAGCTTGTACTCGGATTACGGCGGCGCCACCCTTTGATGTTGGTTCGACCCCTGTTGGTGCCTCTGCTGCTGCTCCTTGCCTGGTGCGCGGGTTTGCTCATGGTTGCTCCTTTTATCACCGGGCTATCATCTGCTGATCCTCTGCTGGGTAGTAGCGGCGCTCCCTCCTGGTTGCCACCTCTATTGTGGGTGCTCTACATAGGCTTTGCCCTGTTTTTCGTGCTGTGGACCTTGCATGGCCTGCTCGATTGGAAGGATAACTGGGTCGCGCTTACCACGCGGCGGCTGATCCTCATGGATAAGCGCTTTCTGCTCCGCGAGGCACGGCGCGAGGTGCCTCTGCAAAAGGTGCAGAATGCTGTGGCAGAGTACACGCACCCCATGAGCATGGCTCTGGACTTCGGCGATCTGACAGTTGATACCGCCGGAGTAGGTACTCTCCAGTTCAAGGGGATGCCACAGCCCAGAACTATGCGAGAGGCTATATTTGCCCAGCAAAAGGCCATCAGTGCCGCCCAGCCTCCGCCCGAGGATCGTCGCAAAGAGGTTATCCGCAACCTGTTAGGTGCTGCCCCCTCGCCGGGCGCTCACGCTTCAGCAGGCGGACCTGTGAGCAGTTCCTCTCCTCCGGTGCCGCCTTCCGGTTACGGAGCGCTGGCGAGCATATTTCCTTTCGCGCCTCAGCGGCAGGGATCACAGGTAACCTGGCATAAACACTGGTTCCTGCTTGTGCGCACCCTCACATGGCC
>JALYYZ010000273.1 GCA_030945985.1 Chloroflexota bacterium | reverse complement strand
TGGCCGAAGTCATGCCGGCAGTAGTGGGAACACGTCGCATGGACGGTACCGTGCAGATGAACCCGATATGGTATGAGTATCGGGACGGCTATTTCTGGCTGAATAGCTGGCGCACCTCAGATTGGATACGCCATGTTGAACGCGACGGCGATGTTACTCTGTTCTTGCTCGACCCGAAGAACATCGGCCGGTGGGCGCAAGTGCAGGGTAAGCTGGTAGAAACATCGGATGAGCATGGCGCCGAACATATTGAAGCTCTATCTATGCGCTACACCGGCCAGCCTTACAACTACCGCTTCAACCCACGGCCACGAGTAAGGATACAGATCGAGCCGGTGCGCATCACAGGTTCAATAGACCGTTAGGCACTAGATGGACTCCCGCCGTATGGCGGATGATACCTCTCTTATAGCAATTAGTACCTCACCAGCAAAGTACTGATAGCTTAATTCTTGCTCACCGGAGGTGAGCAAGAATGTAATAAGACACTCCTTATTTAGCTGGTGAGGTACTAGTCGCCCGGACACCTCTCAGGTTCTGGTCATGCCAGCCCCACGCGCTCCGTTCTAGCACATTATGATGCCATTGACCTCCTGGGAAAAGAGCACTTCTTTCCAAAACAAACAAATCGAAGCCCGTAGGGTTTCGATTTGTTTGTTTTTCTCTCAAGAGCTAAAAGGTCGCTGAAAGCTGCGCTAGGAGGCCCGTCTTCGGCGCAGCACTACACCGGCCGCCGCGCCGGTAAGGGCGATCAAGGCCAGCAAGGGCAGCCCGAGTTCGGGTTGAGCACTACCTGTTGCAGGCATGCCAAGAGGCACTGCAGGCACCGTAGTAGCGGTCTCTGCGACCGGCGGCACGGGTGGTGGGGCCACAACGGGTATGTCAGTGGGTGCAGAGGTCGGAGCAATTGTGGGAGCAGTAGTGGGCACCTGCGTTGGCACAGTGGTGGGGGCGGGTTGTGTTGCGACAGGCGTGGGAGCGGGCGGGATAGCAGCAGGGCCCAAGACCAGCCATCCTACCCCTGCTCCACCGAACGCGTGAGCTATGGTAGTTCCCGTTATGGTGCCGGGAGCTGCGTTGGCTGAGATTGTCGGAGGACTGGCCGCAGTCGTATTGTAAACGGCGCTGCCTGGAGCAATCGCTGCATTGGTAAAGCTCCACTGCAACGGCTTGTCAAAGCGACCAATCAACTGGTTGGTGGTAACATCAGTGACGCGAAAGGCCCAAGCTACGAGGATGGTTCGACCCTGGTCGGTGATAGGGAGGCTAGCAGCGAAAAAGGCGGGGTCGCCCTGCAAGAGCTCAAACTTGACCGTCTTACTGATGAAGTCGACTGGAAGCATTACTTCCTGGCCCCCAGCCGAGATAGTAGCCGTTTGGCCGGGCGTATAGGTGATCGTACCAATCACTTGAGAGTAGCCAAACTTGGCAAGGTCGGGCACAGCCGTCTGCGCCGAGACGCTTCGACTGCCGGCAGCAAGGGCGACCGCCAACACTGCGGCTGCCAGCACCCCAAGCATAACAGATAGTCGTTGTGGAACAGGTAATCGTTTCATTTTTCCTCCTAATATATCGGTTTGCAGCACAGCTGCGCACGGCGGATAATACCGGTGCTTGGCGATATTATATCAGATTCATCTAAGGCTTGCTTGCGGACCACTCGTAGAGCGGCGCTCACAACGTGCATAGTAGTGACATCGGTATAGTAATTACTCATCTACATCTCCAGCCTATTGACAGCCCTAATGAGGCATGATATAAGTAGTCTCATCAGGTCTACTCTCATAACAGGAAAGGGGGCTATGCACATGGGCGACAAGAGTCCGAAGAACAACGACAAGAAGAAGAAGCAGACCAGCACCAAGGCCGACAAGAAGGCTCCGAAGTAGCTTTATCTGCGTCTCTAGCAAAGAGGCGGCACATGCCAATGCACATGCCGCCTCTTATTCGTGCCCTATACGCTCTCGCAGCCACCGCCTGACGAGGGCCTCTTCATCTTCCCGACGAGGCGCCTCTCCGTCCAGCCTTGACGCTCTTAGCCGGTCTTGTATCAGCTTGAAGTCAGGTCCGGGTTCTACTCCCAACCTTTGCAGATCCTCGCCTTTTAGCTGTGGTTTTGTATGTCGCAGCTCTGTGAGATAGCTCTGCAGTCGTAAGTGCGCAAGCCCACTTGATTGTAGCGTGGGGATGCGTTCGACAGCTTCCAGCGCGCGCACACCTAGATCGTTGAGTAGAGCGTACGTGCGGCTTGGCCTCTGCTCTTCCTCGCTGAGGCTCTGCCAACGCCCCATCAGGGTGGCGGCGTCGCGCATCAAGCGGACCTGGGGGGCAGTAAGCAGTAGTTCTCTGGCGATGCGCTCTGCTTCGGGGGGCTCATCTGCGTACTCGGCGGCCATGACTGCAAGAAGGCTCTCCTCACGTAAGAGGGGATCGATGTTCAAATCCTCAAAGCTCATTCTTCCGGATTCGTAGGGCCAGCCTAACTCGGGGTGAACGGCTCTCAGCACGCCGAACCTCTCCAGTGTAGCCAGCATCTCGCTTGCCTTCGGCTCCTGTAATATGAACTCGACCTCGCGGATAGCGCGTTGGGTCGAAATCGTCGCAAGCACCCCATCCCGTACAGCTTCCAATATCAACTGAACTGTCGCTTGTTCCATCTTGAAGCCGAGCCTGGTTGCTAGCTTAACCGCACGGAAGATGCGCGTGGCATCGTCTATGAAACTGCGCGAGTGCAGCACCCTGATGACTTTTGCCTCTAGGTCGGCCATACCACTATGAGGGTCGAGCAGTTGGTGTGGGCTATTTGATCGCAGGGCTACGGCGAGCGCGTTTACTGTGAAGTCGCGCCTCGCCAGGTCATCAGTGATAGTGCCTTCCTCTACGCTCGGAAGAGCGCCTGGGGATGCGTAGGTTTCTCGCCGGGCCGTCACGACGTCCAGGTGAGCGCCGCCCCCTTGTGGCGTGAGGGTGGCTGTGCCGAAGCGGCTATGCTTGCGTACGGTGGCGCCACTTTGTTGCGCGACTTCTTCGGCAAGTGTCGCCGCATCTCCCACTACCGATAGATCGACATCTAGGCTCGCTATACCCAGCAGCAGATCACGTACAAAGCCTCCCACCAGGTAAATATCCCAGCCATGCTTTTCCGCGAGATCTGTCGCCGCGCGAAGAAGCTCCGGAATAGCTGGGGGTAACGTATCCTGGAGCTTTCTAGCTATGCCTGAATTCTGATCCATATAGAGTAGGCTTGCTATAGTGAGTAGGCTTGCTGTTGCTCCCACGTACGGGATTGGTTCAGATGACCATGCCTCGCCAACGGAGGTCGGCTAGTACCTCACCAGCAAAGTATAAGCAGTTTCCTAAATGCTCACTATGTGAGCATTTAGGAAACAAAACAGTCACTATTTAGCTGGTGGGGTACTAGCTTCTACCGTGGAAGGGCTTTCAATGCATCGATAACGATACCATTCTCTTCTATGCTGTTGTAGAAGTATGGCGAGACGCGAACGGCACCTGGACGGGAGTCAACGATAATGCTCTTCTCAGCGAGTGCTGCGACGGCGGGACGTGGATCTTCAAAGTCGAGTATGACAATAGATGTACGGTCCTGCGGGTTTGGTGCCACACGGCAAATGAAGCCCGCCTCCGTAGCTCGCGCTATAAAGTCCTCGGTAAGTGCCATATCTCGTTCGCGGATGCGCTCTATGCCTATTTCGTTGATGATAGAGAGCCCTCCGAGGGCAGCATAGACGGATGCCATGCTGGGGGTGCCCATCTCATAGCGAGCAGCCTCCTGTCTCCATTGCAGCGATTCTATATCAAAGTCGAACATGTTGCCCATACCCCACCAGCCCGCTACGGTCGGCTCTATAGCAGCGGCTTGTTCGCTTACATACAGGAAGGTTATGCCAGGCCCTCCGATCAGCCACTTGAGGCTTCCCGACATATAGAAGTCTATCCCCAGGGCTTTTACATCGGTAGGTAGCTGCCCCGTTCCCTGATATGCGTCCACGAGTATCATAGCGCCGCGCTCGTGCGCCATGTGTGCCAGGGCTGCAATATCCTGAATTGCTCCACTGGTGAAGTAAACGTGCGAGGTAGCTACGAGGGCTGTGGTTTCGTCGATCGCCCTGTCGAACATCTCCAGCGGCACAGTGATCCGGTCAGGGCTTCGCAAGAAGTCTACCTCCACTCCCATGCCCCGCCGCGCCAGGAACTGGTGACCCAACGTAGGGAAATCAAGGTCTGCCATGACTACTTTCTTACGTTTAGAGAAATCAAGGCCGCTCGCTACTCCGGCTGCTGCTACAGAAATAGAGGGTGTAAGGGCGATGCGGTCGGGCGCTGCTCCTATTGTGAGTCCATACGCCTCTCGAAGCTCCTGTAGCTTACCCACCCAGATTCGGTACCAGGCAGACGCGCCCAACTCTGCCCATAATCCCAGGAACTCCTGGACGCCCTCTATAGAGCGGTTCGACAGCGCGCCCAGGGAGCAAGTGTTCATAAAGGTCTTCTTCCCCAGGATAGGGAACTCGTCCCTGTACCGCAGCAAATCGCGGTGTGGGTCTCCGGCATTAGACTGCCGGCTCTCTATTTGCGTTCTCGTCTGCATTGGGCGCACCCCTCTTATATTGTTGCTCACCGTGTGGTTGGAGTGCCTTACTATAACATCGCCCCCGTACACGCGCAACGTACGATAGTGCAGCTTCATGGGCCTCCTGGAGAAGAGCGCTTCTTTCCAAGAACAAAGAAATATGACCCGCAGGGTTTTGATTCCTTTGTTTTTCTTTTATACTGGCCGAAACGTCTACTCTAGCCGGGAGGGCTATCTCTATGTTACTCAACAGATTGCGCAGGCGATCTCAAATGCCTGCTTTGTCACTTTTCTTGTTTACCAGCCTCTTTTCTCTGCTGGGCTTATCTGCCTGCACGCCAGGTGGCGACAACTCGGCCAATGGCACACCAGTCAAGCCGAAGGACGCGGTCGAGGTGCAGTTTGCCTACTCTTCCGAGAAGAAGCCGTGGATAGAGCCTCTGGCGGCCAGGTTCAACAATGAGCACCACACAGTGCCGGGCACCAATAAGCCTATTTTTGTGAACGCCTTTGTGGTAGACAGCGGCACAGCCCGCTCTCAGATCGTCGCGAAGACCTTGCAGGTCGCCGTGTGGTCGCCATCGAACTCCCTCTGGAAGTCTGTGCTCAACTTTGAAGCTGACGCAGAGATAGCAGGCTCCGGCACGGGTGATGCTGATCCCCTATTGCTTACGCCTGTGGTGCTTGGAATGTGGAAGCCGATGGCCCAGGCTCTCGGCTGGCCCGGTAAGTCTCTGGGCCTAAAGGATATACTCGATCTCAATGCTAACCCCGATGGTTGGGGTTCGGTCGGGCACCCCGAGTGGGGCCATTTCAAGTACGCGCACACCAACCCGGAAGTCTCGTCTACGGGTCTGTCGACGGTCGCGGCCGAGTTCTATGCGGGCGCAGGCAAGACCACCGGACTGACTGAGGAGGACGTGAACGATCCGAAGGTTCGAGACTTCGTGAAGTCGATCGAGCAGACCATCGTACACTATAGCTCTACCACGACTATCTTCAAGGAGAACGTGCGTAAAGGCGGCATGGATTACATCTCGGCGGTGGCGCTTGAGGAGCAGACCGTCCTGGAGCTGAATCGAACAGGTATGCCGGTGCCCATGGTGGCTATCTACCCGCGTGAAGGCACTTTCTGGCATGACAATCCCTACATTATCTTGAAGGCTCCCTGGGTCACAGATGAGCAGCGTAGCGCCGCTACTCAATTCAAGGATTACCTGTTGCAGCCCACCAGCCAACAAGCCGCGTTACAATTGGGCTTCCGACCGGCTAATACACAGGTCTCGTGGCGCACAGAGCCTTTTACCACAGCGAACGGCGTAGACCCAGAGCAGCCTAAGACAACGCTACAGGTACCTGCGCCTCGCGTGCTGGAGAGCGTGAAGAACGCCTGGAGCATTCTGCGCAAGCAGGCAAACATCATGATAGTACTCGATGTCTCTCCCTCTA
The DNA here is from genome assembly GCA_030945985.1 of Chloroflexota bacterium. Lineage (GTDB taxonomy): Bacteria > Chloroflexota > Chloroflexia > QHBQ01 > JADMIH01 > JADMIH01. The sequence goes on along the minus strand of JALYYZ010000273.1, from coordinate 7,049 downwards.
TGGACGACCAGAACAAACTCCCGAGCGCTCTCGCCGGCATTAAGACTTTCCTCGCCCAGACCCGTGATGTAGACAGGGTGGGGTTCGTTGTTTTCGACAAAGATACCCACCTGCTTGTGCCTATCGACACCCTGTCGAATACTCGCGCAAAGATATTGGATTACCTGAACAGTCCGGACAGCTTGCCCCGCTCCGACTCGACAGCTATATATGATGGGGTGGCTGCGGGCCTGGACGAGCTTACCCGCCTGAACGACCACGACCACATAAATGCGCTCGTGGTGCTCACCGACGGCGAAGATAACGCCAGCAGTACTACGAACCGCCAGGATGTTCCTAGCCGTCTGCGCCTCAATCGCAACGAGTTGTGGGCGGTGAAGTTATTCCCTATCGCTTACGGCAGCGGCCAGGGCGTAGACACCGGCCTGCTTCAGAGCTTCGCGGACGAGACCCAGACCCACCTGGTAAGCGGCGATGCGACCGACATCAAACGAATATATGAAGATATGAGCAACTATTTTTAGGTCGAGCAAGGGGAACCCGCCCGAGGCTTGGCGTCGCTGCCTGGTACAGCTTCATGGACCTGTTGGGAAAGAGCACTCTTTTCCAAGAACAAACAAACCAAAACCCGCAGGGTTTTGGTTTGTTTGTTTTGCTTTCAGAGGCTAAAAGTTCCATGAAGCTGCACCAGAGCCAAGTATTGCGGCCTCTTGTGTTATAATTTGGCTTGCGCACCTTGATTCATGCTTGGAGAGGAACATTTTATGGCAGAGGCTGGAGCGGCCCATACTTATAGTGACGATCAGTACGTTACCTATATAGTTACTGATGTGTTGAATTTCGGAGGCTTCTTCGGCGGCGAGACCGTCACGCTGGACGCTACTCTGCGCTCGGACCCCAAGAAGTTTGCCAGTTTTATCATCCCTGAGCATCTCTTTGAGAATCTGACGATGCGGCATCTGATCGCGCCTGGCATGGCTCTCAGTCTGGTGGTAGATGGTGGCGAGATCCGTGCCGCTCGCGTTGTAGGCGCCCCTACCCGTGAACAGCTAAAGGAGATCATCAAGCAGCCCTCTTCCACCGACTCAACTCCCGGCCCGCGCGCATTGTCTTATCGTTGTACACAATGCAATCTCTGGATAGCAGGGACGCCTGAGCTGCGCGAGGGGTCTTACTACTGTGTGGTATGCGGGTCCAAGCTCGGTTGATCGCGCTTGCCGTTGCTCATTAGTTCCTCGGTCGGGCCATGTGAACGTCCGCTCCCATAGTCCTGGTGAAAGCATTAATAGAAAAGGAGACATTTATCAAACTTATGGACGAAACGCTACAGATGATGAAGGATCTCACCGAAGCTCCCGGTGTGCCCGGCCAGGAGGGCCCCGTTCGCGAGATCATGGCGCGGTACCTGGCTCCTCTTGGGGAGGTGCAGACGGATAACCTCGGCTCTATTGTTGCTACCCATACGGGCAGCGGAGCCGGCAGCAACGCCCCACGCATCGTTATGGCAGGGCACATGGACGAAGTGGGCTTCCTCGTTACGATGATCACGCCGGAGGGTTTCCTCAAGTTTCAGACACTCGGCGGCTGGTGGGAGCAGGTTATGCTCGCCCAGCGCGTCACCGTGCGCACTCGCAAAGGCGATCTGGTAGGCGTATTCGGCTCAAAGCCGCCTCACATTCTGACTGCCGACGAGCGCAAGAAGATGGTGCAGAAAGACAAGATGTTCATCGACATAGGCGTGTTGAGCAAGCAAGAGGCCATAGATGCAGGCGTGCGTCCAGGAGATCCGGTAATCCCTATCTGTCCTTTTACCCAGATGGCCAACGAAAAGATGCTGCTGGCTAAGGCATGGGACAACCGGTTCGGCTGCGCCCTGGCTATCAAGGCCATGCAAGAGATTGGGAGCGACCACCCGAACATAATTATTGGCGGCGCAACCGTGCAGGAAGAGGTGGGCTTGCGAGGCGCGCAGACTCTTGGCAACCTGGTGAACGCCGACGTCGCTATCTCGCTCGATGTAGGTATAGCAGGTGACACCCCCGGTGTAGAGCCACACGAGGCGCAAGGTAAGCTGGGCAAGGGACCTGTTATATTGATTTACGACGGCTCTCTTATCCCTAACCTCAAGCTGCGTAACCTCTTCGTAGATACTGCGGAAGAAGAGAAGATACCTTTCCAGTATGATAGCGTCTCTGCGGGAGGCACGGACGGCGGACGCTTGCAACTCGCCGGCAGTGGTGTGCCTACTATCAATATTGGTTTGCCCGCGCGTTACATCCACTCGGCCGCCTCGATTATCCATCGCGACGATTTCGACAACGCCGTGCGCCTGCTTGTCGCCGTTCTCAAGCGTCTCGATGTTTCCACGGTGGCCGATCTGAGAGTATGATCCGCCATTTTCGAGGGAGCGCTGCCCGTGAACGGCAGCGTTCCGCACCCCATTTTGCGAATCCAATTACAGGAGGTCAACAATGAAGTTGAGACTTGCCGATAGAATGTATCGACTCGGGACCGAGACTGCGTTTGAGGTAGCGGCGCGTGCCCGCGCACTCGAGGCCCAGGGTAAGCCTATTATTCACCTCGAAATAGGCGAGCCCGACTTTGATACACCTACCCACGTACGCCAGGCAGCGTGCGAAGCCCTTGAACAGGGGTACACTCACTACAGCGGATCAACGGGTATAGAGGAGCTACGCACCGCCATAGCCGCTTACGCAGGCAAGTTGCGCGGGTTGAAGTTCGATCCTGCGAACGTGGTGGTCACGCCGGGGGCCAAACCTATAATGTTCTACACGATCATGGCTCTAATCGAGCCGGGTGATGAGGTTATCTACCCGAACCCCGGCTTCCCCATTTACGAATCTATGATCAACTTCCTGGGCGGCGTGGCTGTGCCGTTGCAGCTCAGCGAGAAGAGGAATTTCCGCTTTGATCTGGGCGAGTTAGCTAATAAGATCTCGTCCAAGACCCGGCTCATAATCATCAACTCGCCTCAAAACCCCACAGGCGGGGTGCTTACCTACGACGACCTGAAGACTATAGCCGAGATCGCCGTCAAGAACGACCTGATGGTGCTCGCCGACGAGATATATAGCGAGATAATCTACGAGGGGCAGCACCACTCTATCTTGAACTTCCCTGGCATGGCTGAGCGGACCATTCTCCTCGACGGTTTCTCCAAGACATATGCGATGACGGGCTGGCGTATGGGCTATGGTATCTTCCCCGCCGAAATGGTGCCCCACATCAGCCGGCTAATTATCAACAGCGTGTCGTGTACTTCGACTTTCAGCCAGCGCGCAGCCGTAGCTGCCCTCACCGGCCCGCGCGACGAAGTGGACCATATGCTACAAGCCTTCACCACTCGCCGCGAGCTTGTATATGAAGGTCTCAACAAGATACCCGGCCTGCGTTGCAACCGGCCTGATGGCGCTTTCTACGCCTTCCCTAATATTACAGGCACCGGCATGTCCTCACGCAGCTATGCCGACTACCTCTTGAATGATGCTGATGTAGCCGTGTTACCCGGCACCTCTTTTGGTGAATTCGGTGAGGGCTTCATACGTATAAGCTTTGCCAACTCCGAGAAGAACTTGCAGGAAGCGATGCAGCGGATTGAGGCCGCCAATCGGAAGTTGCCCGCGTTAGCTCAGGAGTTGGGCGCTGCTAAATAGCGACAGGCTCCGCAGGTAGCCATATAGAGAATGGGAGAAGAGCGCTTCTTTGCAAAAACAAACAAAGCAAAACCGCAGGGTTTTGGTTTGTTTGTTTTTCTTTCAAAGGCTAAAGGGTCCATGAAGCTGCACCAGGTTGTGCTATAAGCGCTAGAGTTGCCCGTACAGCCTGCCTCTGATACAATCGCTACTATGCAAGTGTCCCAGGCCTCCAGTAGAGAAGCAACGAAGTTACCTAGCTCACCTGGCGGCACGCTCTTTCTCGTATCTCTTTCTCTTCTCTGTGCTGCAGCAGTGGTTGGTGCGTCCATCAGGCACACGGGCTCCATTGCCTTTCCAATAGACGACGGCTACATCTACAGTAACTATGTGCTCTCCGCAGCACATGGGCAGCCCTTCGTATACAATTCCGGTGAAAGTAGCGGTGGTATTACAAGCATCGCCTGGTACATACTCTGTACCCTCTCATACTGGTTCCTGGAGCCGTTTAGCGCGCTCTTTGGGCATGTCATAGCCGGCAAGCCCGCCTCGTTGGAGGCTACACATCTGTACCTGGCCGCATATCTGCCTGGGGTACTCTCTCTTACCGCCACCGCCCTGGGAGTGAGGCGACTGACCCTGATTTGCTTGCAAGGGGTTGCGCCGCTGCTTACAGGTACTTTGCCCATCGCTTTGTCCCTACTGGCGGGGAGCGTAGCAGCCGCTGATCTTGGTCTCGTATGGGGCTCCTTGTCCGGGTTGGAGTCCACTTTCGCTGCGGCGTTGGCCGTGTGGGCTGTCTGCTTACTGGTCCAAGATGTTTCCCGTGGCGCGCCTCGCTGGAGCTTGCTTGCAATAGGGTTGTTACCGTGGGCTCGGCCCGACCTGTTGGCTCTTCTCTTTGCCTGTCTGGTTTGGCTTACCCAGTCCGCTCTCCTTTCGCGGGACGCGGAAAGGAGAGCGCTATTTACTTATATCCTCCTCTACTTTGTAGCTTCGGCTGTCGGTATGGCTATTCTTTCGGGCATATATCTCGCGGGCTGGGGAAGACCCTTGCCCAGTTCCTTCTATGCTAAAGTTGGTGGGTTGCGGCTGGGCGGCAGGTTTTTCTCGGCTGTGCAGGAGTTGCTGGCAGCAGGACGTTATTTGCCGTTTGTGGCGGCGGGCACTGCCGTGGTAGGTGGCCTCCTCTCCTCTTTTCGACCCGGAGTCGGCTCGCGACCAAGCGTAGGTGTGCTACGTCTCACCCCGCTTCTACTGTTGCTTGTATCGTTGTTCTACACATTGGGCATATTGCTAACGTTACCCTGGTTTGGGCAGGAGGACCGCTATCTTTTGCCCGTTCACCCATTTGTTATCGTGCTGCTTGCGCTTCTCCTTTACAGGTTGATACCTGTGCAAAGGGTGGAGCTACTCAGGCGCGTCTCGCCTCTTTTGGTTGGCATTGTGCTATTGATTGCCCTACCGCTCTCCAACTATCTAGTCTCTACTCGCGATTACGTTGTAGAAGTGCGAAACATTGCGGACGCTCATATTAAGCCTGCGTTATGGTTGGCGGCTAATACTCCGGCCTCAGCCATTGTTGCATCGGAGCCAATCGGTGCCGTCAAGCTTTTCTCCGACCGCCTCACTGTAGACCTGGTGGGGCTTACAACTCCGGCTACCCTGGGTACCTACAGAGATTGGCCGCGCGCCTGGCCGGCACTCCGCAAATTAGGGGTTACATATCTCCTCTACTATCCGAACTGGTTCGACGAACGCCGGCCTCCTGCCTGGGCAACCGAGCGCGCCCACTTCGACATCCACGACAACAGAATTGCCGGGGATAATGTGATAGCCATCTACGAACTTCACTGGGACCGCTATCTTCAACCGTGACTACCCGCGACTACACGTGACTAATGTAATGTCCAATTACAACATTTATCCCATAGCCAGTGCCCTGTATGAACTGTATACTTTACTAAGGCGTACGACATCGCGCCCAACACCGAACATAGTATCGGGAGCTCTTCTTTGGCAGTTTTATTCTCCATAGCGACAATCATCCTGGGCCTGCTTGTGGGCTTCATGATAAATGTGGTATCGACGCGCCTTTCGGCCAACAGGCCGATACTTGGCCCTTTTCGTTGTACTCGCTCGCCTCATGGCCTGGCGTGGTGGCAGATGCTTCCTCTGGTGGGCTATGTTGTGCAGGGAGGGAGGTGCCGCACCTGCGGTAAATCTATTTCAGCAGCATACCCTTTAGCAGAGCTACTTGTCAGTGGCCTCTACATTACCCTTCTCGCGCTCAACGGATGGTCCTGGACACTTCCATTTCTCCTTCAGAGTGTTTACGTGGCCTTTCTGGTGATCGTGCTGGTAATTGACTGGAAACATCGAGACATATACCTCTCGATTATCGGCCTGGGCTCGCTGGTTGCTCTTGTGGGTAGCATGCTCCTACCAGGCGTCGGCATAGTAAGCGCCCTCATTGGGGCTGCTGTGGCCGGGGGCTTCTTCGCCCTGGCGTTTGGCATGGCGCGACTGATCTTTCCTCATATTGAAGAACCGCTCGGGCAGGGGGATGTTTTCCTCGCCCTGATGATGGGACTTATGCTCGGTTTCCCCAACATCGTAGGTGCCCTGCTTATTGGTCCCCTTCTTGCAGGTGCGGCTGCCTTGCTGATGCTCGTATCAAGGCGTAGCAAGCTGGGCGACTTCATGCCCTACGGTGTGGCGTTGTGCGCTGCTACCATGCTTTTCTTGATCTACCCTGCGCCTTTTGCCGAGGCTCTACGTCTCCCTGCGCTGATGACTGTACTCGCTGGTCTTTTTCAGGCGTAAGGGGCCACTCTTGCCGTCGCAGGAGTCTTGTGCTTCCAGCGCTTGTTGCGCAACCTGATCCAGCTTCATGAACCTTTTAGCTTCTGAAAATAAGACAGATAAATCAAAACCCGTCGGGTTTTGATTTGTCTGTCTTTGGAACCCAGCGCTCTCTCCCATGAGGTCTACCGAAGAGCCATTAACGCAGTTTCAGGGGCTTTTTAGCTTTTGAAAATAAAGCAAGCAAATCAAAACCGCAGGGTTTTGATTTGCTTGTTCTTGGAAATGAGCATTCTTTCCAAGAGGTCACTGAAAAATGCATTAGTTAGGAAGTGACGATTGATGCATAACTCTCTGAATGGGGGCAAGACCACCTGCGGGTTACTTTGGTGTTCGACCTGTCAGGTATAAAACAAGGTAGGTTATGCATCAATCGTGAGTGCGTAGAGACCAACTATGTGCCGTCAGGGTCTATTCATTCTCGGGAGGAGGTGGAAAAAGGGGTAGAAAGAAGAGCGTTCTCCAATAGAATAGGTGTCACGACACAACCTGAGCCAAAGGAGAACGCACATGAGAAGCAAAGCATGCCCG
>JALYYZ010000270.1 GCA_030945985.1 Chloroflexota bacterium | reverse complement strand
AGATTGGTATTAGCCGGCCATTATTGCTAGCCATCGGAGCCCTTGCCTCTGTGTCGATCATACTACTATATACAGGTGGGTTCAACATTACGCCCCCATTCTAGAGAAACGCTGCCGAGCCAAACTGAAGCCGACCAACGACTCTTGGCGCGTGGACGAAACATACATTAAGATCAAAGGAGAGTGGATGTACATGACCGGGCAGTAGACTCTGAGTGCAACACGGTCGAGTTTATGCTGAGCCAAAGGCGTAATGCTGTGTCAGCGAAGCGTTTCTTCAGGAAAGCTCTGCGTGCCAGGCACACCGTGCCCCCTCGCGTGATCAACGTAGATAAGAAACCCTCTTACCCTAAAGCTGTGGGCAAGCTGAAGAAGAAGGGTACTCTACCCAAAGGCTGCAAGCTGCGACCAATCAAGTACCTGAATAATTTGGTAGAACAAGACCACCGCTTTATCAAACGGCGCGTGAACCCAGGTTTAGGGTCATGTCATTTGAGACGGCATGGCGAACACTGCAAGGGTACGAGGCGACGAACCAACTTCGTAAGGGTCAAGTAAAAGGCACAACCAAAGGAGACATCAGGAGCCAGGTCAGGTTCGTGTCAAGAGCCTTTGGGCTGGCTGCATAGCCCTGCTATCCACCCCGCATAACCGCGCCTCCGTTCGTAGGAGGCCGAGTTGTTGTAACACAGCCCATACTGGCATCTATGTGTGCGACGTGCGCGTTCAACCATCTCAGGGTAGCGTCCTACGTTCCTAGACATTCGTGCGACGAGCATATCTGATACTGCTGAATCTGTCTGCACTGTAGTATGGTACCTTACTCTCCGGGTTGCTCGCCGACGGCGTATCGACTGCGCTCCTCAGCTATCATACGCGTTTCAAACTCCTCAGCAGCCATGAGACGCTCGGCGATCCTATCAATAAGCCGCTGGTCTTCATCTTTTAGATTGAGGTACATCCTTACGCCGCGCTCCGTCTCCTTTTGGCCCACACGTCTTCCTTCCTTGGCCAGCCGTACAGAGAGATCATGCCTCCCGTCACTCTGCTCTTCCTCTTGGAGCCTCTCGCCCTCCTGGTGGCCAGTTGCCTCAGCGCTCTGAAGATCGTTGATCCCTGCCGCGCGCAGTAGCTCTTCAACATTTACCTTGAGCGCGCTCGCCAGCGATCTGAGAACGAGCAAGCTGGGCAGGTGTATCTCGCCATTCTCGATCTTGCGAATGTATGTCCTGCTGATATGCGCCATCCGCGCCAGCTCGGAAACCGAGAGATGGAGCTCCAACCTCTTTGTATACAGGTACCTGCTTAGCATAAAGACCTCCGCACACAAATATAGCACACTCCGAAATCTTGTCACAATTGTTCCAGGAACTGACCTAGACAGCTTGACATTATGGCATAATTGTGGCATATTGAAACAAAAGTTCCAGTAGAGACATGATGATGTTTGGAAGGCGGGGTGGAGAAGATGGAAATAGAGTGGTTGAGCGCGTCAGCGATCCGAGACTACCAACACTGCCCAAGAGCCTCGATGATGAAGCGGCAGGAGAGGAAAGCATACAGCAAGCGGCAATCAAGGCAGAGCCCTGAGTTGCTACTTGGCAATGCACTGCATGCAACGCTCCGCGACTTACATCGTCTGTGCGTACACGAGCAGCTAGGATCACAACCTACATGCGATACCTATCTCTACCTCGCTCAACGAGCAGTAGCTCTGCTGAATGCCAATTGGTCAACCGACGCCTTTGAGGATGCTCATCAAGAAGAGGCTTATTTCGAGCGCGCCGAGCGGATGCTTGAATACTATGTAAGATCATCAGCTATGCCCAAGGGTAAGGTCCTCGCCACGGAGGCTGACCTGGCGCGAACCATCAGGCTCGGGGGGAGAACGCTTGGTCTGGTTGGACGTGTAGACCGTATTGATCTGCTACCTCAAGGCACTATTGAAGTGATCGATTATAAGCTCGATACTTCCGGGAGGATGCCCTCCTCGCAGGTACTCGCGTACGACCTTGGCACCTTTGCTCAGTACATCCTGACGTCGCTGACCTATCGAGAGTATAGCACCACTATTTCGATGTCGCACCTCAGCCTGACCACATTGCGGAAAGTGACCGTTCGTTACGATGAGCAGCACATACGTGAGAACTTACGAGCATTAGATGCATTAGCCCAAGACATCCAGGCGGGTAAAGCTGAGCCGCGCCCGAACGCTTGGTGCCCATGGTGCGCCTTCAGAGTCGAGTGCCCGGCATTTATGGTTGCCGGCGATCTTTGTGACATAGCCCAAATATTGACCGATGGAGCAAACATGGAAGAACATGCTAGCCTCTCCGATGCACGCACCTTGGGAGACTGAGTCGTCGCTCCACGTGCCTTCTTCTAACACGTAGTGCCAGCTTCTCTTCAGTCGGATCGGGGCGTTGCGCCACCATGCTCATGCTCTCGATAGTCTGCCTCACCAGCTTCATGTCGTGCCGGTTAGCTTCGTCTACCGCTACTCCCACCGATATTCCATGAGCTTCGGTCAGCACACTATGCTGAACCCGTCTTTTCCTCTGTCGATTGGATTGCCCCTTGGCTTTAGCCCGCCCAGTGGCACTTTGGTCATCGCCCCTCCCGTGTCCATACTCAACCACTTCCGGTCAAGTCGTTGCAAGTCATCAAACTGCTGCACTCCCGCTTGCCACAACTTCAGTCAGACATCTGCCTTTACCCACTGTTAGAAGCGATCATGTGCCGTGGAGCGGGCGCCCAGCGTTGTCTGGTCCAGGGCAGCCCATTGCAACCATTACCCAGCAAGTAGAGGATGGCGTCTGCACAACGGCGATCCGGCACACGAGATCTACCCCCCACCAAGCGGTGCTTGTTCTCACACACAGGCGGCAGCGGCTCAAGCACTACCCACCACAACTCGCCCGAGACGCTATAATCCATGTTGGTGGCATTATCTGCTCTTCGTGGCCTATTCCGCTCCTGCACTTGCTCTTTCTGCTCTTCTCGCTTTTCGTTTGGCGTTCGCCTTGTTTTTTCTCTCATACCCTAATTGAACCAGTTATTCGGATAGGCTCGTACAGCCTTCCAAATCTATCCAGATGCGCACTGTGCATCTCTGTATTCTTTCGTCTTTCTCTCACCTTTTGACCATACAATACCTCGGATGTACGTGTGATCGGTGTTCGCACGCTGACCAGACGTGATAGTAGACCTACTTACCAGCGTACGAACGTCAGCGACCTAAGTTTCGTACAGATGTCGTGGGTGTTGAAGTCGGAGACAGGCAAGCCGCCTTCTCGACTACAAGCTCATCGACAAAGGCCGCAGGGCAATAGGAGGAAGTCTCGCTTAACCACAGTCTCTGCAAGATCTTTGACGCTAGGCACATCGCCCCGGTGCATCCACAGGTCCACGGCTCCAACAGTTCGCGCGTCTTGTGCCGGATAGGCAAGGAAGGCGGTATCCAATCTCTTCAACAGGATGAACGGGAGGCTTTCCCCTCAAAGGCCGACGCGAGGGTCGTGTGGGCATATACCTGGGTGATGACCGCCAACTGGTTCACCTGGTACCTCGCGCTGGTTATCCGTCACTTCTGATGAAGGCTGACGGCGGGCGGCTGCGCTTGAGCAGGACAAAGCCGCGCTGCCTGTAGCACTATCTTCAAAGTGGAGCCAAGACCAGGTGGATGGTCAACTGCCCCAACTATGTAAGAAGCAGATGCACGGACGTGCAAACCTTTGACCTTCTGCGCCATGGGGTGCTGAATGCTACCTGAATTCGTACTTTCGTCTTCACCAGAAGTGATAGAGAACCGGATATACGGGCTCAGCACCTGCAATGCGTCGCTCGGCGCGCTGCCCAGCAGATTGTTTACCTTCAGGCGCGAGAAGATGGCGTGGACTGCTCCCTTGACTGCCGGGCGGTAACTCGCGCCAAACGAACAACAACCATGAGCCTCCTGACTCAGGGGTGAATCATGCCAGGAACAGCAAAGAACGCCCTGAAAGATGAGCCGACGAACAACGCGACGTGCCTCACTTCACGGGCAGCGTGAAGTCCTGGCCTTCCCACGTTTGGACGCTGCTCCAGTAGATTGTGAACGTGACAGCCCCGCCTGACACAACGCCCTGGGTTGCTAGATCGGCTATGTGCACGCCCAGCCCCGTATCTCGCGTCGCCGTGTCGTTGGCTGTGGTCCACCCATCGGTACTCCAATGCACCGTGGCCGGCTCCGACACTTCCACGCGCAGTGTCTTGCCGGACTGTAGTGAGTGTATCTTGTTGTTGTGCCTCCAGATGGCAAGAGGAGAGCCGGTCTTGCGCAGGAGGTAGCGCTCCACTGTCTGTGGAGGCATGTCGAAGACGCGCCCATCTTTGAGAGAGCGGCGCAGCTTGACGTACTCTGCGTGCGCCCATACCAAGGGCATGGCCGAACCGGAAGGCCTGCCGCAGAAGAGCCCCTTTTCGGGGATGTCAGCCGAGTCCCACACCTGCTCCGGTATCATGCCGCCCTTGTTCGCCAGGCCCTCCATGACGTGCATCAACCGCTCGGCCTCATCTTTGCGGCCCGCCGCCAGCTCGTAGTGGGCGCGCTCGCCTGTGAGCAACGGCCAGCCCCTTCCTACGCCTACACCATCAAAGGGCGATCCGTCCTCCTTCTCGCCGTAGCCGTCGTTATTGTAGCGATGCCAGGTAGGGCCGAAGGGCGTATCCACCTTGAGCAGGGCATCTATTACTTTGACGGTGTTGACGATGTGCGGGTCGTCGGGCGCCCTGAGCCCGAACCTCACGAGGGCCAGGGAGTCGGTGCTGACGATGTTGGCAACCGGTTTGGCACTATCCTCAGGCGGGCGGTTCTTGATCTCCAGATCGCCACGCAACTCAGCCCCGCCATCCGCAGCTGGGGGAGCTATACGCACATAGTAGCCCTCGACCCCCACACTTTTGGCAATCGGCGTGCCTATCACGTATGTCCAATGCTCTATATTGCTGTTCCAGTCGTCGGCGGTCTCGCGCAGGTAACGCGCCACCGGCTCTTCACCGCATTCATCAGCAAGATCGGCGGCGACAAGTAGAGCCGAGATTTCGGCGGCGAGTGTGAAGGCGGTGTAGCCCGCGTCTTCTTCCCACCTATCCTGGCCGGTAACGGGGCCGGTACGCACGATAAAGGCTGCCGCCGCGCGCACCATCTTCCAGAGCCGCTGTCTGGTCCCAGACTCTAGCGCCCCCTGCCGGTGCGCAAGGTCAAGAAGGAGTATAGGCAAGGCGGTCTCGTCTTCCTGGGTGCCTCCCCAGTAGTGGGTGCCGTCGAGCCACATATTCTGCGGCCAATGCCCATCCGGCTCCTGGGTCGTGTGCAAGTAGTGCAACACCCGGCTCATGTCCTCTTCGCCGCCGGCAGCCAGCAGACCGCCCGCCGTCTCGGCCAGGTCGCGGGGCCAGACAAGGTGGTAGCCGCCCAGGTCGTTGTCTCCGTGGCTGTCGCCCCAGGGGATAGAGAGGCTGGCGATGAAGCCTCCCGCAAAGTTCTTGGCTTCGTGGGTACGCAGCACCGCTGTGCTTGTGCGGTAGTAGTCGACCTCCGTCTCAGGTTCGGCCTCAAGTTGCAGGAGAGTGCGCTGCCAATCCTCCCAACCACGGGCATATTCGGCGAGCAGCCTATCGATTGGTGTGAGCAGACCCGAGAGGGCACGGTGCCCGGCTTCCCCTGGTGTGCTACCAAATCCTATCGCCAGGCGGAACGAGAGATCGCTCTCGCCACCGGCTGCGAGCGCTTGCAGGTCGACCTCGCCGGTCAGCGCCACGTTGCCGTTCTCGGCTCTACTATAGTGCCACTCCATGCGCCCATGTTGGCTAAGGTCCTGCCAACCGTCGCTGGTTCCGACGAACCCCACCGAGCAGCCCAGCCAGGGGAGGGAGCAGGCAAAGGCCACCACGAAGCCCTCGCGCTGGGCGTAGAGCATCCGTGTGCCTTTGAACTCGCCTACCCAGGCGGTATTGCCACTGCCCACGTTGCCCAGGTGCGGGGCAAGCAGCGCATAAAGGTGGTAGTCGCCGAGGCTGCCTTGCAGAGGCGTAAAGCGAACCTGCTGTAGTACGCAGTCACCCCTCGGGTCGGCAAGCACGACTTTATCTATCGAGTAACGCTCCTGGTCACAGGTGTTGGTCAGTCGATAGGCCGGCACGCCGGGGACTATAGTTTCGACCTCGTGCCGGGTGTCTCGTTTCTCCTCGGAGAAGAAGCCCGCGCTGCCCGCCACGCCGTCGGTGACTATCAGGCCCATGTCTCGCGTACACGCCTGGTCCAGCCGCCCATAATATATCTCGTTGAGGATGCCGTGGCTGAGCGTGAACCAGACGCGGCTGTCGGACGAGAGCGCGGTGCCTACCCCACTCTTGGCACTCGATGTCCATGTGGGCGCTGCCCCAGGCCAGCCGGGCGCGAAACCATTGTCTCTATTTGTAGAAGTCTCATCCATGTCGGTTCTACTCCTGCCTCTGCGCGAAATGCAAACTTCGACCCGACTTTACGCCTGCCCGTCGTCCGTAGAGAGCTTGAAATCGTGCGTAACCGGGTAAGGTGAGATGCAAAGTGGAAAATGCTGGGTAGACCTATTTGCAGAATCGTCCTGCTCTTCTCACTTTAGAACTCTAGAGAGAGTTGGTCTGTTGCATCAACCCACCGTCGATGAATATAGTTGTGCCGGTTATATAGGAGGCAGCGTCGGAAGACAGGTAGGCAACCAGTGAGGCTACCTCCTCGGGCGTGCCGATGCGGCCCAGCGGTATCTCGCGAATGAGGGCCGCCGTTTTCTCAGGGTCCTGCAGCGTGCCTTTGTTGATAGGTGTGGCAATCGCGCCGGGAGCGACGTTGACAATATTGATGTTGTGCGGCGCAAGCTCGAGCGCCAGGTTTCGGCAGAGCATGCGCAATCCACCTTTGGCCGCGCAATACGAGGCATAACCGGGGAACGGCAGATCTTCGTGTACCGACGATATGTTGATGACCGTACCACGTGTGCCCTGGCGAACCATCTGGCGCGCTGCCGCCTGGGTACAAAGGAAGGGCCCCTTCAGGTCTATCCCGATCACCTGGTCCCAGGCTGCCTCGGTGATCTCCAGAAAGGGCGACTGCTGCTCGATGCCAGCGTTGTTGACCATGATATCCAGCTTGCCGAAGGCCGAAACGGTCGCCTCCACGAGCGTGCTTACCTGAGCAGCGTTGGAGACATCGGCCTGAACGGCAATAGCCGTGCCGCCTGCCTGCATTATCGTATCTACGACCGGTTGGCCGGGGCTGTGCTCGCTGTGATAGTTGACGGCTACAGAGGCGCCCTGCCTGGCAAGTTCGAGAGCAATCGCCTCGCCTATGCCTGTGGCCGCGCCGGTAACTATAGCTACTTTGCCATGTAGGTCCACGTTCGCCTCCTGCTTCTACTCGTCTCGCCGCGTCTCTCGAATGTCGTGCGGTGCCTTCGTTTTCGTCTCGTCCATATTGTGCGTCTGGTCGTGCGTCTGGTCATTGTACGCGTAGGGATAAGAAATGTACAGCGAGCGTGATCGCCAGGGCTGATGCAAAGTCAGGCGTGAGCAGAGAGCTGTCAGGTCGATGGGCCAAAAACAGCATCTTGCAGCTTTATGGTGCCCGCCACTCAGTACAGTTAGCGCGGGTCATGCCGAGTTTAACTCCTCTGCCAACCGCCATGTAGAGCAATTCGCGCGTCAGGCCCTTTGTCCTAGACGGGGTCGATCCGCCTGATTCACTTCTTCCTTCGGCATCGATGGGAGGAGCGGCGACCTATGATCCCTCTGCATATCCTCCCCAACCTTAACGTAACACTGTCTCAAAGTTCTTGATACATTCCGCACCCCGGACGCAGTCGATTATAGCGCCCGCCGTGGACCGATCTACGGAGTCGCCACGCCAGGCCACGTGTTGGTCGGGTCGGACGAGGAGAAGAGGGGCCCCGTAGAGTGCCTCGAGTGTCTGGCCGCGTAGATCGAGTATGGTAAGTGGCACTCCACGAGCTGCGGCGCACTCTATGAATGGGGTCATATCGGCGCCTTCGCGGAGCCTGATGAGCGACAACCCGTTCCCCAGCCGGTCATAGAGTGACGCTCCATCCGGCAGCCACATGTGCGGCAGGCGCGCTCCCGGTCGCGCAGTCGGCTTATAGTCCTGGCCTTCGGGAAGAGGCGGCGTGCCATCGCCGACAATCACCGGCGAAATATCGTACTGGTAGCCCAGGACGAGGCCCAGGCTGTGGAACTCGCGGTCTTTGGCGGCTTGTATTGCATGCGCCGCTGCACGCCGAGCTTGCTCACCGACGAGTCCCGCTGCGTTCAGCTCTCCATTGCCGAGTTCAGGAGCAAGCACGCTCATATTCGCCGCAGCCTCCTTTACAGTCTGCTCAGCGACGGGGCGCCGCTCAGCCTCATAGCTGCCGAGCAATCTATCTCCACCCCATCCGTCAATCACCGCTGCCAGCTTCCAGCCGATGTTCACCGCATCGCCAATCCCTGTGTTGAAGCCGTGCCCGCCCCAGGGCGGATTCAGATGAGCGGCGTCGCCGGCCAGGAAGACCCGACCATTCCGATACTGATCCGCCAGCAGCATGCGTCCCGTCCATGGATCCGTCCCCAGGACCTCGGCGTCGATCTCAGTCCCGACGAGGCCCTGGATCAGAGCGTGCGGGTCGGCCTGCCCCGTAACAGCAGCCACACCATTGCCGATAGCCCACCACAGGTCCTGCAGGTCCATGCAGCCCAGCAGCCCTGGGCAGGCGGGATTGAGTATCCAGTACTGAACTGCTGGGCCATGTGGCTGCCGCTGCGCCAGTCCAGGTGCCCGAAAGACGATACCGAGGTTTGGACGCGGGTCGGAGGTTCCCACGTAGTGAGATCCCATTTCTGCACGAACAGCGCTGCGGGCGCCGTCGCAGCCCAGCACGTAGCTTGCTTCGACCTGACACTGCTCGCCCTGTTCGTTGACGATTGTTGTCTTTACAACGTCGCCGTGTTGCTGTAGGGTATGAAGCGACCAGCCCAGGCAGAGTTGGCACGATTCCAGGTTGTTGACCGCACCACGCAGCACCTCCTCGACCAGTGGCTGGGGGATCTGCTGACCCGACTCCGCGAACAGATCGGTGCGCTCCGGTGACAAACCAAAGCAATTGGTGAAGCGCATCACCTCGTGACCGAGTAACGTTGTGCAGAAGACAACTTCCTGCGACCAGCTCACCTTGAGAGGCGCCACCTCGCGAATGCGCTCGGCAAGTCCCCATCTGCGAAAATGCTCCATCGTCCGCACGTTAGTCGT
>JALYYZ010000266.1 GCA_030945985.1 Chloroflexota bacterium | reverse complement strand
TCGGTGACCTTACTGAAGAGATTGGGATCGAAGTTGGGATAGTTAGCCATCGCCAGGATGCCGCCCGTGTTGGGGTCTTGTACCACTACATAGCCGCTGTCGGCCTGGAACTCGTTTATAGAGTTCTTCAGTTCGCGCTCGGCCAGATACTGCACCGCGCTGTCAATGGTAAGCACCAGGTCCGAGCCATCCCTGGCAGGCACCATGTCGGGCTGTTGCAGCACCAGGGGACGGCCATACGAGTCGCGCTCGGCGGTGATATAGCCGGCCTCTCCGGCGAGCTTGGCGTTGTAAAACTCTTCAACACCATAGTGTCCTACGTTCTCATGATCTGTAAAACCAAGCACCGAAGCTGCTAGATCGTTGGCGGGGTATTGCCGCAGCGGCTGCGCATCGAGCGACACTACATATTGGAGGACCAGCGGATTATCATCGACTAGCTTGCTCACCTTCGCGGCGGCTGCGTCGTCCAGCGTGCTTGCGACTCTAATATTAGTGCCTGGCGCGTTCTTTATGCGGGTAAAGAGGTCGGTTGGGTCCTGCCCCAGGGCGGGTGCGAGTAAATCGCATATCGCGTGCAAGTCCTTGTCATCCTGCTGGTTGGTCTTGTCTACGTAGACGTCTTCGGCAGTTGTGTTGCCGGCGAGTAGCTGCCCACGAGAGTCATAGATAAGGCCGCGATGAGGGACAAGGGTAGTTTTCCGCATGATACCCGCTTCAGCCTGCGCCGAGAGCTTACCGTACTGCAGGATCTGCCAGTCGAATAACTTCCAGGTATTGTATAACCCAAAGAGGGTGAAAAGCCCTACGACCAGGGCCACCCGGCGCGGGTTCACTCTGCGCTGCCTGGATGCCTGCTGCGCTCTTCTATTCAATGTTTCTGTGGCCATGGGAAAACCTCTGCCTGGTAAAGTTGCTCAGGGCACGCCGGCTACAGGAGTTGCATCCGCAACACCGGACGCGGGGGCCGGGGGCATAGCCGTGATGGGACCGGCGGGGATGGGAATATAAGAATAGCTATTACCTAAAGGCACCATATGGAGGGTATCTCTAGCAACCCGCTCTATGTTAGGCAGCGCTTGCGCCCGGCCTATCTGCAACTGCAAATCTCCTCGCTCGCGCAGCAAGGTGTCATGTTTACGTTGCAGGGCCTGGAATGTGTAATTGGCGTTGCTTACCGCAGTAACCTGCGTCAGGTAAATGAACGACACCAGGGCTATAATGGCCACTCCCGTAAGCACGCTGAGAGCCGGATGAAAATCTACGTACTTGAGCAGATTATTGGGCTTGATGCCCGATATAGACTGCTCTGCCGCCGACAGCATGTTGCGAGGCACCACCTGCAGACTGCTTGGCAGCTTGCGCCGCGTGCCTGGTGTGGGCTGTGCCTGGTTCTTGCGTTTTGTTACTAAGCGATTCTGCACTGGGTACTACCTTCTTGAGATCGCCTGAATCTCAACCGTTATCGGCCTGAATACTATTGTACGGGCAGCCTTTCAGCTACTCTCAAGCGTGCGCTGCGGCTTCGAGGATTGCGATGTAGCTCAGCCTCACCCGCTTCGAGAGGCTTGTTGTTGATAGCCTGCAGCGTAGGCTCTTTGTCGCATACGCACTGTGGGTACTCGGGTGGGCAAATACAGCCCCTTGCTTCCTGTCTGATGAAAAGCTTGACCACGCGATCTTCGAGCGAATGAAAGGAGATCACTGCCAGACGGCCCCCGGGCTTCAGCAGGCTCACCGCCGCTTGCAGCCCCTGTTCCAGCACGTCCAATTCGCGGTTTACGGCGATGCGTAGAGCCTGGAAGGTCTTTGTGGCAGGGTGTATGGGATTGCGAGTGCGCCCCGCCACCCTCCCCCCTAGGGCGCGATAGACAATCGACTCCAGTTGCGTTGTGGTCCTGATTGGTCCGCTGCCACGCGCCTCTACTATACGTCTAGCTATGCGACGGGAGGCGGGCTCTTCGCCATACTCATAAATAAGATCGGCCAGCTCACCTTCAGGCAGCGTGTTCACGAGGTCGGCGGCTGTGGTGCCCTCGCGCGGGTCGAGGCGCATATCGAGTGGACCCTCCATCCTAAAAGAGAAGCCGCGCTCAGGAGTGTCAAGCTGCATCGAAGAAACGCCCAGGTCGAGCAAGATACCGTCTACGCTGCTGAAGCCTTTCTCGTGCGCGGCATCCG
>JALYYZ010000261.1 GCA_030945985.1 Chloroflexota bacterium | reverse complement strand
GCTTGACAAAGAGCAGATCAAGGTCCCTTCAGCGCGGGCGCCGAATAAACATTTCCGAAGTTCCAGAGCATCCACCCTACCGCGCCGTTCTGCTCGGCCGCATCTATCTCGGCTCTTACTTTTGCCGGGTCGTAGGCTACTTTGCCGCTGAAGTCTTGCAGCCACGGGCGGACCTTTGCTATGCCACCCTGCACGCGCTGGGCGGCTGACCTGGCTGTCTGGCCCACTATCTCGGAAGGGCGCTCGGCGGGCTTCGGAAAGCCCATAAAGCCGTCGGCAAAGGAAGAAGGATAGATAGCAGGGCAAATGTAGTCCACGCGGGCGGCGATGTCCTCGAAATGCTGGCCCACGCCCATATCGTCCTGCACGTAAGGCGTGAGCGCGAAGACATCATCGGCGATATAGACGCCCAGGGGCGAGAGCTCAGTATATGCGTGGTCCAGGAAGCCTGCTACACCATCGATACGATGTTTGCCAACGGCGGTGGGGCCGTAATCGATGTCCTCCAGATCTCCCTGTGAAGGAAACTCCGCACCATCAAACTGCACCTCGTTGAAGCCACGTTGCGCGACTTCTTTGGCGATAGCAAGGTTATAGTCCCACACCTGCGGGTTGTAAGGGTTGGCCCACCGCTTGCCAAAGGCGTCTAACCATACCTGCCCAGGCGTCTTCTTGCTCTTGAGCGCCCACTCCGGCCTGGCGTTTGTTAGCGCCTGGTCGCTATAGAGGGGGAGCCTCGCGATCAAATAAATCTTCTTAGCCTTCAGTTGCGCGATCAATGCGTCCAGGTCGGGGATAATCTTGTTGGCTGTGTGCAAGTCCTGCACTACCTGGAGGCGGCTGTCATACAGCACCTGCCCGCTGCTGTCGGCTTTGACATCTATTACGAGGGCGTTCAGTTCGGTCTTGTCCAGCATGTCAAGAATAGATTGGAATTTAGCAGGCGTGGCGATTGTATCGGCGCTGAGGTAAACAGCTTTGGCTATGAACGGCTGCAAGGTCACATTTTTTGTAATCACCTGGCCGAACTGGACGGTGGTTGCCAGGTAGCCAGGCGCTTTTACCACCAGAGTACGATCCTGCGGAAGATCCTTCAGCACGTAAGCGCCATTTGCCCCGGCAAAAGTGTGCGTCTGTCCCCCAAAGAGGGCCGCTCCCTGGATGCCTTTGCCATCCGCTCCAAGCACTTGACCGCTCAGGCGATCAGGCAACATCAGGAACTCCAGGCTATGCCGCTCGCCGGCTTCTACCCGCTGGGGCGTGAAGCCATCCGGAGCAACAGAGATTACGGGTGCTGCCGGTATCTTATCGAAGTGGAAGAGGCCATCGGGGCCGGTAGTGGCCGTCATTGTTACCGATGCGCGGGCCTGCGGCGTCGCGCCGCGCCCTGCCGAGCCGCCGGCCTCCAGCAGCACAGGCACGCCTGCCATGGGTGTGCCTGTATATGAGTTTACGACTTTGCCGCTGAGGCTGCTGTAAGCAAAGTAGTGAAAGTATATCAGCCCTAACGCCGCGACCAGCAGGAAGAAGAGGTAAGGCAAAGGGGAGGGAAAATGTCGGCCCGCGTCACGGCGGCCGTAGCCGGTATAAGCCGAGCTATAAGTTGATCTACTGCCTCTTGACATTGCCCCTCTGCACTTCTAAAGGTGATTTGGGGTTATTGTAGCATACAGAGCGTAGATCCAGGGGCAAAAGCTGAAGCCAAGAATAACCACACTTCCCCGGTGATGCGCTTTGCTCCGGCCCCTGGCCTCTCCTGGCCCCCTGTTGTACGCGTTACTACTTACCGAACGCTACTCGAGGTCTATACTCGTTGGACGCGTCCCACATCAGCCAACCCCAGGAATTTGTTTCTTGCGCCGCCCGGATCTGCTCGGCCACTTTGGTGGTGCCGGGGCTCGTGTAATCGGCGCTGGGCCAGTCAAAGTCCTCGAGCCACGGGCGATATTTTGCACGCTGCCCATTGAACACAACTGCGGCGAACTCGCCCGACTTGTGGACCAGCTTATAGGCGCACTGCGCGGGCTTCGCGCACCCTTGCTCGCCTGGGCTGAAGTGCGACGGGTAAATCATCGGCGACAGGTAATCGGTGTAAGGCATCAAGTACTCAGGCACCTGACCGATAACACCAAGAATAGGCTTGCCGTCCTGGTCCGGCCACAAAGTATAGCCGAATACATCAGCCGACATAAAGGCGTCAGAGGGCAGAATTGTGTTATATGCCTTCTTGAAGAAGCCCTGCAAGGCAAGAGTCTTGCCCGTATCTGTGAGGGTGCCCGTCGAGAAGACCATATCTCCAGTCTCGCTAGGGGCCGGGTCCGACGGGAAGCGCACGTAATCGTACTGTATCTCGTCGAAGCCCAGGGCCAGCACTTCTTTGGTCATAGCCACTATGTAGTCCTGTGCCCCTGGATTGCTGGCATCGAGCCAACGCTGCTGGGCGGCATACCCGCCTTTCCAGGGCTTACCGGTTGTGCTGCTTTTTACTGCCCAGTCGGGGCGCGCCTCGGCCATCGTCTTTTGCTGGAAAGTCGTAATACGAGCGATTGTGTATATACCCTTGCTCTTCAGGTCTTTGACAATGCTCGGCATATCTTTCAGAAACATGTCGGTATTACCCGCCGCCAGAGCATCGGGATTCTTTACATCGAACACCCAGTTAGAGGAGTCGTCCTGAACGTTGAGCACAACAGCATTGATGCGGCTGTTCAGCACAAACTTGACAAGGGGATCGTACAGGTCTTTAGAAGCAGCTATGTTGGCAGTTATATAAATACCGTTAACCTTGAACACATCAAGAGCCACATCTTTGCGGCCGCTATCGCCTGCGGGCATCTTTGTCAGCTTGTAACCAGGCATTTTGAAGGTCAGACCGGCACCCGGTGGAACATCCTTGAAGAAGTAGTTGCCTGCATCGTCAGTGTAGACCGAGACAAAGTCGGGCCCCGTTGGCGCGTCCGGTCTCGGGAAAGGGGTGGCGGTTGGAACATTGGTAGGGGATATAGCCACTGTGGAAGTCAGGTCTGTCGGAGGAGCGGGTGTGTTCGTCACAGCCTGCATGGGAGCTGCCAACACTTTACCTATCGGTAGCGAACCCGTTGTTGTAAGAGTAGCTGCCGGCGCGACGGTGGCGGTCTGAGAGGTGGAGGCCGGCTGCGCAAGTGTCAGCTTGACTAGAACCCCCGAAATTGGCTTGCCGGTGCTTGCGTCCGTTACTCGACCGCTGAGCGTGTTAGGGCGCAACTTGACGGCAAGCATATTAGTAACCCCTGTGTCAGCCTGCTGGCCGGCGTAACCGGGAGCCGATATGCTCAGCTTGCTATTGGCGGGTACATCATCGAACTCAAAGCCGCCCGTCGAGTTGGTAGTGGTCAGTACCCCCCCGCCGCTGATCTCCGCTCCAACAATAGGCTGGCCGCTCTGCGCGTCCTCCACATGGCCGCTCAACGGCCTGGAACTGCTGACGGTTGGCGCTACGGTGGCGAGCGCCTGAGTTGTGCCCTGGGGCTGGCTTGTGCCCGCAGCCTTGACACCCAGGCCTGCGGTAGGGGTCGCTGCATCGCCCCCGAGACTCACGGGGCCAATCTGGCAGCCTGAGAGTAACGGCAGCGCCAACGCGAAAAGTGCCATGTAAGGGGCGAAACCCAGGCGAGCATGACTAAAAAGTGGACCAAGTTTCACAATTTTCCTCCGGAATAAAGCACGAGCTAGAACAATGTTATGCAGACAAGACCATGATATGCAGGCATAGCGCCATGAACGCCATTAGCATCCTGTGGGTGAGTACAATTAGAGAATAGAGAACGAGATTTCAAAGAACCAAGCCTAATTGTATCACATCTATATTTTTGAGACCAGCAGGCAACAGCAGCACAGCAACCTATGTTAGAGGAGGACAGCAGCACAAGTGATCAGGCAGACGCAAGCCGGATCGGAACATGCTTGTGCGTCCAGGTTCATGCCTGAGAGCACGCATGTTCTCCCATCTGGCACAATAATTGCTATACCACATAGCATACAATTGCTGCAAAGTAGCAGGCGACTGCATGAGTTAGCAGGGAGTCTTTATGCGCCAAAATTTAGAACCCATTATAGTATTCTCTCACCTGAGGTGGGACTTCGTATACCAACGCCCCCAGCACTTACTCTCACGTATTGCTGCGCACAGGCCCGTCTATTTTATCGAAGAACCGATCTTTGATGGGGACAATCCCGCCCATTGGGACTTTGACCGGCCTGCGGAAAACGTCCTGGTTTGCCGGCCGCGCACGCCCGTTGAGCAATGGGGCTTCAATAAAGAGCAGATGCCCTACTTCGCCCCTCTTCTGCGCGAGCTTGTACAGCAAGAGAAACTTGACAGCTACGTTGTATGGCTTTATACGCCGATGGCGCTGCCTATAGCAAAGACGCTGACGCCGGAGGCTGTTGTCTTCGATGTGATGGATGAGCTTTCAGCCTTCAAGTTTGCCCCCCAGGAACTCCACGATCTGGAAGCACAGACCCTCGATTGGGCCGATGTGGTCTTTACTGGCGGGCCGAGCCTTTACAAGGCCAAGCAGGGGCGGCACAACAACCTCCACCTCTTCTCGAGCAGCGTAGACGCAGGCCACTTCGGCGCATCGCAAGAGGCACATGAGGCTCCCGATCAGAAGGAGTTAGTACACCCTCGGCTCGGCTTCTACGGAGTGATAGATGAGCGTATGGACCTCGGTCTGCTTGAGGCCCTCGCGAACGCCCACCCCGAGTGGCAGATAGCTATGGTCGGCCCTGTAGTAAAAATAGATCCGGCGTCTCTGCCACAGCAGCCTAACCTGCGCTTTCTGGGCCAGCGCAGCTATGCTGAGCTTCCATCGTACCTGGCAAGTTGGGACGTGGCATTGTTGCCCTTCGCGCTCAACGAGTCGACCAGGTTTATAAGCCCTACGAAAACCCTTGAGTATATGGC
>JALYYZ010000218.1 GCA_030945985.1 Chloroflexota bacterium | reverse complement strand
GTTCAGTGGCGTGGTCGCCGTCCCAGGCCGCTTTCATCAAGGCAGTGGCGGCGAGCGTAGTGCTTTCCGTGCGCTCGGCGGCAGTGGCGGATGAGACCTGGACCGAATCGACCTCTTCTACAAAGGTTGATAGACCGAGTGCGACGTGGTCGATGGCAGGGAGGGGACCCGTCGGGGGCTCTTCAGGGGGACACTCGTAATAGAAGGGGACAACGTCAAGGATGTCGTCCCATAGGGCCGTGCCCCTATGACGTGCCACATTGCCGGCAGCGATCCGTTTTCTTCCTGATCTATTCTTCTTCTCGCGTCGAGCCATGCTGTTAGTTGGTATGCCTCCGCACTCCATGCTGGATGTGTGGTTGGTTGGGTGGACGAGCAGTCGTGGGGCGGCCCCTCAGCTGAGGTGGCCGTCTACGCGGCATGTGGCAGCGCCGCCGGCACTGTCAATATTGTACGCGGAGCAGCGGGCCCGCAGTATGGGCTAAAGGTAACCCCCCTGGTAGGAGGATAGTCACCGGTACCACAATGACTCCGTTGAAAACCTGTCCCGAGTAAGGCGCATGGAAATCTAGAGAAGATTTCAGGGCAAGTAGTCTACAAGACGTGCCGCCGCGCAGCCTCCTTGTTGGGGAACTGCGCGGCCCCTCATTGACGCCTCGCACAAGCCCCATGAGACCGGCGAACGCATCTTGCTGTCGCCGCACTTCAGAGCCGTGTCTGCCTCTAGCGCCTCATGATATAATCACCTTTACCGGTGCCCGCCTGTGTGGGCGGGTTACGCGGTCTCAACGCCTGTACATAACTCGGCGAGCAGATGTGACCAAGATGCCTGGGGAGACAAGAAAGGCCGGTAGATCTGAATTCTCCCGCGAACGGGCTCACCAATGATAATGACATGTTGCATCAACCTGCTTAACTGAGTGGATGCTCAACATAGGAGAGACGATGTCAGGAGGGGCCCAACCTAACCTATCAATCCTCCTCTCGCAAACGGAGGTCGGTACGACTCGCCCTGATTTACTCGCCCTGCTGCCCGCGCTCTCGCTAGTGGTGGCTGCCATGACCGTTTGGGGGATGCGGCTGCGAACAGCCACGCCACGGCGGATACCGTCAGTGGAGCGACCCTTCTGGAACGCCTTTGCTACCGGCCTGGCGCTACTGGCGATTGCTGCCATATATCCACAACTCGAAAAGCTCACGGGACTGACGATCGTGCTGCCCATCTCGGAGGTGGCGTCGCTCCTCGCGCTCGCATGCTGGCTCCTGGCCCTCCTGCAACTCCTGCGCTCAACCCCCTACCGGTCAGCGCCGGGGCTGCTACTCGATGCATCTGTAGTGATTGTAGCGGGCCTGGTAGTTGCCGAAAGGCTTTCGGGCGGGATCGGAAGCACAGCGCAGGGGATCATCTGGCAGAGCGAAAAGCACGGCGGCTCTATCGCGGGCACGGGCCTCTCCTGGCAGGTGCTATACCTCTGCCTGGCGCTCTCCCTGGGCGCGAGTCTGGTGCTGTGCCGCTTCTTGCTCGCCAGCCCCTTGCCGGCAGGCCAGGCGTTAGCGATAGGGACAATGCTGGCAAGTCTCACAGGCGGTTGGGAGTGGTGGGGCTCACAGGAGCCGACGCTTGCCACAGCTCTCAGCCGCCTGGCGGTGGCGAGCCTGTCTGCCGGTGCCATTTGGGCGGCCCTACAGAGGCGCAGGCCGCAGCGCAGGGTGTGGAGCGCTATCGAGCCGGTGCTGCCCACCGCTGCCGGCGTGGCACTCCTCCTCTCGATAGCCGCCCCTGTGCTGAGTATTTACCTGGGAGCGGGCGCTACCCCGGATGCTTACGCCTTTTGGCCATCCGGTTATTGGCCTGTCAGTCGGATGATAATCGTCAGCGGAGCATTTTTGGGTCCGCTGTTGGTTCTAATCCGAGGCAGCATGGCTGTTTTTGAGGCACGCCGGCTACTTGTGGCCCAGAGCCAGCTCACCAGCCAAAACGAGGAGTATGTACGTCTGGCTATCAGCGACGCCCTCACCCGTCTCTTCAACAAAGGCTACTTCGAGTACAGGTTGAAGGTCGAGTGGGAGCGGAGCAGGCGCAGCAAGCTGCCCATCACCCTGGTCGCCCTCGATCTGGACAACTTCAAGCAGGTGAACGACAGACTTGGTCACGTCAAAGGTGACGAACTGCTGGCGGGCGTCGGTAAGGTTATCCGCGCTACGGTGCGCACGATAGACTGCCCCTGTAGGGTCGGCGGCGACGAGTTTATCATTATCCTGCCGCAGACCGACCTGGAAGGAGCGCAGTCGGTGGCTGAGAGACTGCGCCTGGGCATAGTAAAGCTCCTAACCACCCTACAGCTAGCCACGTTCGCCTCCGTCTCAGCAGGCGTGAGCAGCCACCCTGCCACCGCCGAGAGCATAGAGGAGCTACTTGGACAGGCCGACACGGCGCTCTACAGGGCTAAAGAGGCGGGCAAGAACCAGGTGGTCCTCTTCGCGCCCGAGCGCAGCAGTACCACACCCCTGTAAAGTACCCGCTGCTGCGCCCTTCCTGCATAAGATTGGATGTGTATAACTGTGCCTCCTGCCTATTGCATCCCATGTCAGAGGGATGTATACTAAGGCTACTTCAGGGATTTGAACTTCGGTTCCACGATCTGGAGGAAAGAAAACTCCCGAGGGTCCGCAAGGTCCGTCTGGAGTTTTTCTTTTGTTGCTCTTGCTGCACATAAACGGGATCTACCTTATTCTGCTCTACGGCGTGTTTGCAAATAGCCCGCTGTGGGTAAAGAGCGCCCTGTGACTAATGAACATTTACAAAATAATCATCACAGAGCGCAGATGGCTGGCGAGATCCAGCGTTGTCCCCTTACACGCGGCTGCTGCCGTGCCTAGAAGACGGTCACAGCCTACGCGCGGCTGCCGCCGTGCATGGCCGATGACCACAGCAGATCCATGATGATTAATTGAGGCATGGTCATAAATGGTCAAGCAGCGTTCAAGAAGGGTTTGAGGCCAACATTAAGGTCTAAGCCATGCTCATAACGGTACAGCAACGCCAAGTGATAGACGAACACTGCACCCAGAGCAAAACGACGTGTGGCTACCAACCCGCGTGTAGGTACTTGGGAGTGCCCGTCGAATATGCCCTTGAAGTGCTCGTTGAAGTTCTCAATGGAGAGGGAGCGCA
>JALYYZ010000217.1 GCA_030945985.1 Chloroflexota bacterium | reverse complement strand
TATGCGCAGCGTATTACCCTCGAAATGGCCGCGCTCCTCTTCCGCCTGCAAGCGGCTTCGGAAGGTCGGCTAAAGGTGGTGCGCACAGCAAGCGAGCTTGAAAGCTGTATCAGCAGTGGCGTCATGTCGGCCATTATGCACTGCGAAGGAGCCGAGGCGATAGACCCAGCCTTCGACGCTCTTGAGGTGCTCTACCAGGCCGGCTTGCGCTCGCTGGGGCCTGTCTGGTCCCGCGCCAACATCTTCGGCGAAGGGGTGCCTTTCAGAAACCCCTCGCCCGACACAGGCCCAGGCCTCACCGCCCTCGGGCGCGATCTCGTGCGCGCCTGCAACCGGCTGCGCATCATGATTGATCTCTCGCACATGAACGAAAAGAGCTTCTGGGATGTGGCGGCGCTCTCTGACGCTCCTCTCGTAGCCACCCACTCCAACGCGCACGCCCTCTGCCCCACGAGCCGTAACCTCACAGACCGCCAGCTCGACGCGATAAAGGAGTCTGACGGCATGGTAGGTGTGAACTTCGGAGTCCACTTCCTCCGCACCGGAGGCGACCCTGCGATGCCCGTCGAGGCGATAACGGAGCATATCGACTACCTGGTGGAGCGGCTTGGCATCGACCGCGTCGGCTTCGGCTCCGACTTCGACGGTACGGTCATACCCACCGCGCTAGGCGATGTTACGGGTCTGCCTCCACTGCTCACTGCCCTTTCTCAGCGAGGATATGATGAGGTATCGCTGCGCAAGTTAGCGCACGAGAACTGGGTGCGCGTGCTGCGAGCCACCTGGGGAGCGTGACTCTGCGGAGGTGTGCCCGTACTGTTGCGCTCACGGCGCATAATATATCCGGTAAACCACACCCGCCGCGTCGTCAGTGAGCAACAGAGAGCCGTCAGGAGCCGCCAATGGGTCGACAGGACGACCCCAGGAGCCCGTCCCCTCTAACCAGCCGGTGGCGAAGTCCTGCACCATACCGGCACCGAGTGAGCTGTCTGGTTGGTTGTTCTTCATCCTGATTCGCACGAGCTTGTATCCTGTCGGTGGAGTTCGGTTCCAACTGCCGTGGAAGGCTACAAACATGTCGCCCCTGTAGTCGGCGGGGAAGTTGCTGCCCGTATAGAAGGCCAGACCCAGAGGCGCAGAGTGCGCTTGCATCTCAACGGCAGGGACGCTTGTCTTCTCGCAGTAGCCTGGTGGCGGGCTCTGCGAAGCGTCGGGAGTACGCGTGCCGTAGCAGTAGGGCCACCCATAATTAGCGCCCTCCTTTACGTTGTAGACTGTCTCGGGCGGGATGTCGTTGCCGATGTTATCGCGCCCGTTATTGGTGGCCCAAAGCTCACCTGTGAGCGGATGGACCAGCAGCCCCACGGCGTTACGCAGGCCCGAGGCGTAGACCTTCTGGAACTTGCCATCTGGCGAGTAGAGCGATATAGCGGCGCGCTTAGGGTCGGTCTCCACGCAAACATTGCACGACGAGCCTGCAGATAAGAAGAGCCTGGTGCCATCTGCGCTGAAAGCGAGCGAGCGGGTTGAGTGCCCACCTCCTACAGGCAGGTCACTCGCCAGCACCTCTCGCTTGTCGGCAACGCTCTTGCCCGCCGTATCTTGCAGGCGTACAATTTGCGTCTGGGTGGCCACGTAGACCGCGCCGTTGTGGAAGGCAATGCCGTGTACACCAAGAAGGTTGTCGGCGAACACGTTGACCGAGTCGGCGACCCCGTCCTTATTTGCATCAGGCAGGATTACCACTTTGCCCTGCCCTGGTATGGTGGCATATACCTGCCCGTCAGGCGAGAGCCCCAGCCAGCGCACGCCGCTCAGACCCGCTGCATAGAGCTTGATATGGAAGCCGGAGGGCAGGTTGAGCGTGCGTGGCTGGGCAAAAGCGCCCTCGCGGGTGGCGTCGCTCGTTTCGACAGTAACAGGCCGCAGCTTAAGGTCGGCAGGCTCTATTGTTGGACTGGCTTGCGGGCCGGAACCCGTACCTGCACCTCCACCTCCGACCTGCGCATTCCTGGCTCTCAAGCGGAAGGTGCCTAGCTGCGACAGCAGCACATTGTACGGAGGCTGGTTCTCTGGGTGGTATTCGAGGATGGCACGCTGAAAAAATTGCACTTTGTAGCTCTTACCGTCCAGGTCCGAGCGTTCGGTGAACTCCTCAGAAACAGGGTAGCCCTGCTGCGCGAGCCCACCGTGGCTGTTCCAGTAGCTGCGGAAGAGCCCGCCCACACTCTTGCCGGTTTCCGTGAATAGGTGCGCCCCGGTCTCCCTGTTGGCCGTCTGCCCGGGCGCGCCGCTCGGATACTTCTGCTTATAGAGCTGGGCACCCAGCAGAGATAGAAGCACGTCATTAGGTGCGGGGTTCTCGGGGTGGGCCTCGAAGACGGCGCGCTCGAAATATTGCACCGTATATGTCTTGCCGTCGTTGTCGCTTTTCTCCTGCATCTCACCCGAGATTGGAAAGCCTTGCTGCCCCAGACCACCATGACCGTTCCAGTAGTCGAGAAACTTGCCCTGCACACTCTTGCCGGTCTCGGGGAAGAGCATGCTTGTGCCCTGGGCGAGCGCATATGAGCCAGAGGCGGGACTCCCACTAACTGCCTGTGTCATCATCAACAGTAAGGCACCCATCCAGGCTAATACTTTGAGATACTTTGCTGGGAAGTTGTTCAAGATAGTATCCTCGGTACGCTGTTCCGATTCGGCTTAGAGAAAGCCTCCGGCTACTGAGGTCCACACAGGTGCCGGCGCGTGCTGCATCACCGCCTGATAGTGGTTGCCCGCACGCACATGCTCCGGGAAGCGGGCGGGCGCACCGGCCTTGTGTACGCGGCGGCACTCCTACAGCGTGGCATTAGGGTCGTGGATAGCACACCGCGCCAGGTTGCACGCAAGGCCATCGAATAGGTTACCGCTGACATGGAGGCATGCTTCCGGTCGCACAAAGCGGCAAACCGAGTTGCCCTATTTGCTGTTGTGCTTATGTCTGCCGCCTTCGTGGCCGCCTTCGCCCTGACCTTCTCCTTGCTTGCGACCTTCGTCCTGGGGCTTATTGCCAATGTCTTCGTTACCCTCGCCTCCCTTGTGGCTGAACTCATGCTGTTGCCCTGCACTGTCCGTAGCCCACCTGTCGCTGTGCCCGCCTGCCTTCTCCTGCCCTTCTTCCTCGAAGTGACGGCGGCCGGTTGATTGGTTGTGGTTGCGGCCCTCGTCGGCCTCGCGCTCATCATCTGTGTAATGCCGCCCGTGCGCGGTCCCTTCTTCTTTGGGCATTTGCTTGCTCCTTATTGATTATGTCAACTCGCCCGACGCTTGGCGATGCCTATGCTGCTCACGAACTCACACGTATTATCGCAGCACAAGCCTCGACTCAGAAAGCAAGGTGCGTTCCAACATGGTAGCCAGCTACGTCAGCGTCAGCCTCTTGCGAATGGTGCCCGCTCTCTCACTCTGCACAGTGACTTCCACCTCTGCCTCACCGGAAGTGCCCCCTGCCAGACTGACTACCCACTCGAGGCGCTTCTCATGGTCGGTCACGTCCCGCGAGGCGAAGAAGCCGCCATGTATCTTGTTGCTGCGCCCTTCTAGCTGTCCGATCTCCTGGTCTTTGTCACCCGCAAGCAACTTGGCCCCGGACGGAAGCTTGATATGCGCCTCGATCGGTCGTAGAATCTTGCGGTCCTTCGCGCGATGACTCGTATATGTGGGCAGAAAACCTTTGTTGGCGATCACCACCGATACGACATAGACGCCTTCGGCCTCCTTCTGTACATCGGCGCGGCGAACCTCCAGGCGGGGCGACATGAGCGCGTGGGCCAACGTGAACTGCGAGTGCTTTTCGCATAGCTCAGGCAAGCTGGCTGCGGGAGCGTTAGTCCAGTAGTTTTTCGTGTCCCAGCCGCCTATCTCCACCTTGCCCAATTGCGGGTGTGTGAAGTCGTGCCAGGGGATGAATGCCTTGCCACCCTGTTGCTCATCATTCCAGCGCATCAGCTTGAGGTCGTCCTCTTCGGGGTGGAACTTCATCCAGCCAATGAAATCGGTAACCTCGATACCCGCTTGCTTCGGAGGGTCCCATAACTCTGTGGTAAAGCCGAACCAGCCATAGAAATCGAATGCGTAGTCGTCCATTGCGCCATGCATAGGCTCTTTGGGGTCGTAGGCAAAGCCATGAAAGACGGAGATGCAGGGATAGCCTGTTAGCTCTGTGCCACGCTCGCCGAT
Organism: Chloroflexota bacterium; assembly: GCA_030945985.1. Lineage (GTDB taxonomy): Bacteria > Chloroflexota > Chloroflexia > QHBQ01 > JADMIH01 > JADMIH01. The sequence goes on along the minus strand of JALYYZ010000217.1, from coordinate 1,470 downwards.
CAGCTTATATACATCGAGGTCGTGGGTGGCGAAGTGCTCGTCAGGGTGCGTCGAGTAGGGCCGCAGGATAACACCAGAGTAGGTGTGATAGCTGAGGAAGCCGTTGATGTTGTGGTGGGCCGCCCAGAACTCGGCCTCTGCACGCGTCTCCGGCTCCGAGAACGGGTAGTCACCCGCGCCTCGCTGCTCACCCTCGGGCGCCCAGTCGTGCGGATAGTTGCGGTTGAGGTCGAGCCCTTCGCGCGCCGGGGCCAGCTTGATCGCATGCCCGTCCCACTCGTTGATGATCCCCTCGCTTACTATATGGTAATATGCCTCGCTACCCGTGAATATGTCGTCAGGCCCACGCCTGCACATCACGCGCGGGTCCTCTTTCGAGGCTCGCCACGCGCCGTTAGGATCCTCTATGCGCATCTGCAAGATCTTTCCGTCGCCATCTATGTCGTCTGGGTAGAGCCCCTCGCGATCCTCGATGAAGGGGTAGCGTCGGGTCGAAGAGCGCAAGTAATGCGGGCTGGTGAGATATTTCTCCGACCCGTCAACGGTGATCCGGGGCAGCACGTAGATGGTGTAGTTATCGAGCAGCGCGGTGATACGCGGGTCCTTGCCGTAGCTTGAGGCATAGTAATCGATCGTATAGAGAGCCACCGCCGATCCTGTCACCTCGCCCGCATGAGTGTTGGCATCGATCCAGTACGCGGGCTTCTCAGTATCCGGCCCGCTGCCCCGGTTAGTGAGGGTAGCAAGAAGTATCTCCCGCCCCTCATATGATTTGCCGATCGAGGAGACTGAAACGAGGTCGGGGTACTCCACGGCGACTTGTTCGAGGAATTGCTTGATCTCATCGTAGAGATAATAGTGGGAGAAATCGAGTTTGGGCATGGGGTCTACGGCTCCTTTGCTCTGCTGATAGTCACAAAACAGTACAGCAGGATGTGCGCCGCAGGGGGCATGTTGACATTGACGGAATATGATACGTTATCTACAATTGTAGCGTGCAGCAACGCATGTAGCGTGCCTGCCACGAAAGGAAAGAATGGTGTGGAAATAAAACGGATAAGTATTAGCCGGATAAAGGATCATTGGAGTGAAATACTCACAGAAGTGGAGCAGGGTCACCAGATAGTTGAAGTAACCCGGCGCGGCAAGAGCATAGCGCGTCTGGTTCCAATGCAAGAGAACAAAGCTGTGGACCGGGATACCAATGACACATGGGCTGCACTCAACCAGCTTAGAAATGAATTAATCGAGGCATGGTCATAAATGGTCAAGCAGCCTTCAAGAAGGGTTTGAGGCCAACATTAAGGTCTAAGCCATGCTCATAACGGTACAGCAACGCCAACTGATAGACGAACACTGCACCCAGAGCAAAACGACGTGTGGCTACCAACCCGCGTGTAGGTACTTGGGAGTGCCCGTCGAATATGCCCTTGAAGTGCTCGTTGAAGTTCTCAATGGAGAGGGAGCGCA